>NZ_JBJDNC010000027.1:0-96576 GCF_044900265.1 Pseudomonas sp. NPDC089406
CAGGAGGCCGAGCGTAGGGATTGCGTAGGAGGGCGACCGGCATGGATGCCGGTCGAGCGCCGATCGGGCCAGGGACGGCCCGTCGGCGCGTACCTGCGGAGCAAGCCCGGAGCGAGGGAACCCCCGAAGCGCAGCGTAGGGGGCCGGATGATGGGAGCAGGCGGTTTTTGGTTACTTTTTTCCAAGAAAAAAAGTAACCCGCCGTAAGGGCGGAAAGGTGACTAAAAGCCGCCATCGTCAACGAATACGCATACATCTACCAAGGCAATCACCCTAAGCCCTAAGCCCTAAGCCCTGAAAACCCCAATCACTCCGCAATCTGCAACCGCCGCGCCTGCGTATACACATACCTGACCTTCTCATACTCAAACGGCGAATTGGTCTGCCCATACCGGAAGTTGGTGGTATAGCGCTTGTCCACCGCCCGCAGCAAGGTGATCTCCGGGTGATCACTGGCCGTATCCGGCACATCCAGGTAATTCACCGCCTGCTCACCCGCGTAATCCACCACCAGCCCGGTAGTGTCCCGCAGGTTCGAAGGCCCGAAGATCGGCAGCATGATGTACGGCCCCTCCGGCACCCCGTAGAACCCCAAGGTCTGGCCAAAGTCCTCGCTCTGGCGTGGCAGCCCCATCTTGGTCGCCGGGTCCCACAACCCGCCCACGCCGATGATGGTGTTGAACATCAGGCGCGCGGTGATCTCGGCCGAGCGCTTGGCCTTGAGCTGCAACACGCTGTTGAACAGGTTCGGCACATCGCCCAGGTTGTTGAAGAAGTTGCTCACCCCGGTACGCACGAAGCCCGGCGTGATGTAGCGGTAGCCATCGACCACCGGCAGGAACACCCACTGGTCGAAGCGGTAGTTGAAGTGGTACACGCGCCGGTTCATCGACTCCAGCGGGTCGTAGATGTTCAGCGCGCCGAGGGTTGAGCGCTCGAACTCGCGCTGGTCCAGACCCGGGTTGAATTTCAGCTCGCGCAGCGGGTCGAGAAAACCGTCTTGTTCGGCGGACAGCGTGCCGATGTTGTCGGCCTCGACCACGCTGGTGCGCGGCGCGACCTCTTCGGCCAGGGCGTGGCCGCTGGCGAGCAGGGCAGTGATGAGCAGCAGGCGGTTAACCACGGAAGAACTCCAGCATGGCGTCGCTGTTGACGCGGTAGTTGAGGTTGCCGCAGTGGCCACCATGGGGGTACAGGGTCAGGCGCTCGCCGAACACCCGGCGCAGGAAACCGATGTCGCCAGGGCCGAGGATCACGTCATCGGCGTTGTGCATCACGGCGATCTTCGGGCTGTTGTGCAGGTAGTCTTCCAACGCATACAGGCTCACCTGGTCGACCAGCTGCAACAGGCTGTTGCCGTCGGTGCGGGCGCGCCACATCGGGATCACCTGCTCGGTCAGGTAACAGTCGAAATCGCATTGCAGGGCTCGCTTGAAGAACGGCGTGAGGCTGCTGCCCTCGGTGATCGGGTACTTCGGTGGGATGATCAGGCCGCGGCGGTTGATCAGGTCGGAGGTAAAGGCGATATCGGCCGCCGAGAAGCGGAACGAGGTGCCGATCAGCATGGCCATCTGTTCGTTGGACAGGTGCTGGCGGGACTTCTGGAAGTCATACAGCAGCGCCTCGTTGAGGTCGATGTAGCCCTTGTCCTGGAAGTAACGGGTGAGTTTTTCCAGCATCAGCTCATAGAAAGTGGTGCTCTTGTCGATACCTTTCACCCGGGTTTGCACCAGCTTGTCCAGGTTGCTGATGGAGGTGTACAGGTTGACCGGCGGGTTGAGCAGCAGCACGCGCTTGAAGTTGAAGCTGCGCCGGGTTTCGTCCAGGTGGCTGACGAAGGCCGCGTCCAGCGCACCCAGGCTGTAGCCGCTCAGGTAGAACTCGCTGATCGGCAGGCGCGGGTGCTGGGCACGCACCGCCTGCATGACCCGGTACAGGTCTTCGGCGTCCTCGCGGGACACGCCCGGGGTGGCGAAGCGCGAGGCGGCGCTCATGAAGTCGTAGCTGGTGGGGGAAGACAGCTGCACCACGTGGTAGCCAGCCTGGTAGAACAGTTTTTTCAGGTACTCGTTGATCGAACTGGAGTAGGGCGCGCCGGTGCCGGCGATCAGGAAGATCAGCGGCGCCTCGTGGTCCTGCTTGGCCAGGCGGTAGCGCAGCTTCTTAACAGCCCAGAAGTTGTCCGGCAGGGTGAACTCGCGCTCCGGGCGCAGGTTGAGACTGTAGTCGGCCTGGTCGATCTCGTCGTCGCTGGGCAGCGTCGGGCGCTGCTCCGGCGGGGTGGTGGCGATGGTCGCCTCAAACGGGTTGGTCAACGGGTAGCCGTAGCTGGCGGCGTCGATATCCCGCGCCGAAGCGGTTGCCGCCATGAGCAGGCCACCCAGCAGGGCGACGAGGCGCAAAGGTCGAAACATTGTATTCCCCCAGGAATAGGTGATGCAGTACGCAGGCTAGGACCACGGGGCGCTTGGCAAAGTTGCCGGGTGCGCTGTTGTTTATGGCGCCAGAGGTTGCCGTGCTGGCAAGGTTGTTTTCAGCAACATAGCTGGATGGCCATGATTTTGCCTTAAGTCATGCCCTAAGCGATCATGCAGCGTTTCGATGACTGCTATTGGAGAACCGGATGTCTCGTTCGCTGCAGGCTGCGGCCTTGCTGTTGTTTCTGGCCGGATGGCTGGCTGCCAGCTATGGCGTGCGCTACGGGCTGATGGAAGATGCCCGCTGGGTCGGGCTGTGCACGGTGCCGGGTGAATACTGGCAGTGCCAGGTGCGTTCGCTACTGGGGTTGGGTATTCATTTTCAGGTGATCGCCTGGGGCGCGTTGGGGCTGGCGTTGCTTGCGCAGTTGGTGGCGAAACGGCCCGGCTGGTGGCTGGCGTTGCTGGCGCTGGTGTTCGGGCTACCGGCGCTGGTGCTGTATACCGCCAGCATTGGCGTGTTTGCGGTGGTGCTGGCGGGGTTGCGCTTGGTGCGCAAGGTTTAGGCCCTAACGCCTGCAAGCCGGCTCCTACAGGGGATTGCGCACCCCTGTAGGAGCCGGCTTGCCGGCGATCGAGGACGAAGTCCTCGCCTGCGGCCTCAAGCCTGGCGCAGCCGCAAACTACGCCAAAGGGCCGCCACCATCAGCACACTGACCAGCGCCCAGCCCCAGGCCTGCTGGTTCGCCAGCCCCTCGCGCCACAACTGCGGCGCCACCCCGGCGCCCACGATCAGCGCCAGCAATGCCACCTCGGCCCGCCGCGCCGGCACCGGCCGCAGCAGGTACAGCACCGCCGGCAGCAGCAATGCTGCGCTTGGGAAGCTCCGATAACGCGGGTCGAACACCATCGCCAGCATGCTCACCGCCGCGGCGAAGCCGGCCGCCAACAGCCATTTGCCGCCATGCCCTTCAAGCCAGGCGAACAGCCGCTGGCGCCAGCCCTCGCGGCGGGCCAGGGCCAGCGCACCATGCGCCAGCACCAGCAGGTTGAGCCCGGCCAGCACCACCGCCCACAGCCATTCCCCGGCAAACCGTGCATTGGTGCGCATCAGCTCGCCCCACAGGCCAAGGCTGGCGGCACCCAGTGCGGCCAGCAGCGGCAGCAGCAGGGCGGCGCGGTGGTTGGCCGGGCGCCCGGCCAGCACCAGCGTGGCCAGCCACAGCAGCAGCGAAGCCAGCAACCATTGCGGCCACAGCGAAAGGTTGCTCACCGGCCCTTCGAGCACGCCCTTGTCCTGGCGGTCGGCATCGTACAGCCCCCAGTAACCCCCCACGGCGCCTTCGCTGGCGCGCTTCCACGGCTGGTCGAAGGCTTCGATCAGGTTGTAGTGCCAGCCGTTGGCTTCGGCCAGGGTGACGAACCCGCGAATGAACAGCGCCTCGTTGACCCGGCTGGGCACCGCGGTCTCGCGTTGGCGGCCCTCGCTGGGCCAGCCGGTTTCGCCGATGAAGATGTCCTTGGGCGCAAAACGCTTGCCGAACACCTGGCGCACGTCGGCCACATGGGCCAGCGCCGCCTCGATGCCGCGCGGGTCGTCCTCCCAGTAGGGCAGCAGGTGGATGGTGAGAAAATCCACCGCCGGTGCGATCTCTGGGTGCTGCAGCCAGAACTCCCACACATCGGCGTAGGTCACCGGCACCTTCACCTGGCTTTTGACCCGCTGGATGAGCCCGGCCAGGCGTTCGCCGGTCACCTCCTTGCGCAGCAGCGTCTCGTTGCCGACGATCACCGCGCTGACCACGTCCGGGTTGGCGTTGGCGGCGGCGATCAGCAGCTCAACTTCCTGTTCGGTATTGGCCGGGTCGGCATTCACCCAGGCGCCGAGCATCACCTTCAGCCCGTGCTTGCGGGCCAGCGCAGGGATCGCCTCCAGGCCGGTCTGCGAGTAAGTGCGGATGCACTGGAAGCGCTCGGCCAAGAGCGCCAGGTCGGCGTCCATGCGTGCCGGGCGCAGGCGAAACGGCTGGTCGAACGGCGACTGGTCCTTGTCGAACGGGGTGTACGAGGCGCATTGCAGCTTGTGCGTGGGGCTGGCGGCGTCGGGCAGGTGCACCGGCCGGCCCAGGCCGTACCACAGGGTGGTAAGGCCGCTGAGGGCGAGCAGGCAGGCAAGCAGGTAGCTAAGGCGGGGCATCGGGCGGTCCGTCGTCTGATTCGATTACGGGGCGGCTTGTACCGGCCCTATCGCCGGCAAGCCGGCTCCTACATAGACCACCTGTAGGAGCCGGCTTGCCGGCGATAGGGCCGGTACTGGCCACCCAAAGCCAGTGATAGTAGCCCGGCGCCAAGTGTTTGGCATGCAAGGATCGCGCAGGCCGCCCCGAGGTGATGGCGCTAATGGCACAGTGCTGTCGCTGATCGTTCGGTAAGTGTCGCTGACAGATCAGGCCCCACGGTGGGGCAGGTCGATGATGCAATCTCCAAGACCTGACGAGGGAATGCTTTGATGGCTACTTTTACAAGAATGCGCCGTTTCCTGGGTGTGGGCACTGCCGTGGTGCTGGCCATGGGCGCTGCCCAGGCCATGGCCAAGGAAGTGAGCATCGGTTACGTGGATGGCTGGTCCGACAGTGTGGCGACCACCAACGTGGCCGCCGAAGTGATCAGGCAGAAACTCGGCTACGACGTGAAACTGCAGGCTGTGGCCACCGGCATCATGTGGCAGGGCGTGGCCACCGGCAAACTCGACGCCATGCTCTCGGCCTGGCTGCCAGTCACCCACGGTGAGTACTGGACCAAGAACAAGGATAACGTGGTCGACTACGGCCCCAACTTCAAGGATGCCAAGATCGGCCTGATCGTCCCTGAATACGTCAAGGCCAACAGCATCGAAGACCTCAAGACCGACACCAGCTTCAAGCAGAAGATCGTCGGCATCGACGCAGGCTCCGGCGTGATGCTCAAGACCGAGCAGGCCATCAAGGATTACGACCTCACCGGCTACAAGCTCACCGCAAGCTCCGGCGCTGCGATGACTGCCGAGCTTGGCCGCTCCTACGCCAAGCAGCAGTCCATCGCGGTGACCGGCTGGGTGCCGCACTGGATGTTCGCCAAGTGGAAGCTGAAGTTCCTCGAAGACCCGAAAGGCGTGTACGGCGCGGCTGAAACCGTCAACAGCATCGGCAGCAAGGAGTTGGCCACCAAGGCCCCGGAAGTGGCCGAGTTCCTCAAGAAGTTCAGCTGGCAGTCCAAGGACGAGATCGGCGAGGTGATGCTGGCCATCCAGGAGGGCGCCAAGCCTGAAGCGGCGGCCAAGGACTGGGTGGCCAAGCACCCGGAGCGGGTCAAGGAGTGGACGGGCAAGTAAGTTGCAACGCAGACCATTGTAGGAGCCGGCTTGCCGGCGATAGCGCCAGAGCAGGCGCCATCGTAGCCTGATCGGACGCCATCGCCGGCAAGCCGGCTCCTACAGGGGCCGTGCTGGCTTTCATATCTGCAACAAGCCAGTCTCAAGACAGCCCTGCCCATGTGTGCAGGGCTGTTTTGTTACAAAATCTGCAAAACACCGTTGCATCTAAGACTAAGGTCGTCTGGTTGGCGTCCAACGGCAGCATAAAGTGGAGTCGGGTTCTCCCTACATCTGTGCTGCTAGGACAAAAACAATGAACGACAGCATTTACCTCTCGATACAGAACAGTCCGCGCTTCAAGGAACTGGTCACCAAGCGCGAACGCTTCGCCTGGATTCTCTCGGCGATCATGCTTGGCCTCTACAGTGGTTTCATCCTCCTCATCGCCTATGGCCCGCACCTGCTCGGCGCCAAGCTCAGCCCCGGTTCATCGGTCACCTGGGGTATCCCCCTGGGCGTTGGCCTGATCATTTCGGCGTTTGTGCTCACCGCTATCTACGTGCGTCGCGCCAACGGCGAGTTCGACGAGCTGAACAAGGCCATTCTTGAGGAGGCCAAGCAATGATCCGTCACGCCAAAACCCTGGCAGTACTGGCCTGCGGCGCGTTCGCACCCGCCGTGTGGGCCGCTGATGCGCTCACCGGCGAGGTGCACAAGCAGCCGCTCAACGTCGCCGCCATCGCCATGTTCGTGGCCTTCGTCGCCTTCACCTTGGGGATTACCTACTGGGCTTCGAAACGCAACAAGTCGGCCTCCGACTACTACGCCGCCGGTGGCCGTATCACCGGTTTCCAGAACGGCCTGGCGATTGCCGGCGACTACATGTCGGCGGCCTCGTTCCTGGGTATTTCCGCGCTGGTGTTCACCTCGGGCTACGACGGCCTGATCTACTCCATCGGCTTTTTGGTCGGCTGGCCGATCATTTTGTTCCTGATCGCCGAACGCCTGCGCAACCTCGGCAAGTACACCTTCGCCGACGTTGCCTCGTACCGCCTGGGGCAAAAGGAAATCCGCACCCTGTCGGCCTCGGGCTCGCTGGTGGTGGTGGCCTTCTACCTGATTGCGCAGATGGTCGGCGCCGGTAAGCTGATCCAGCTGCTGTTCGGCCTGGACTACCACGTCGCGGTGATCCTGGTCGGTATCCTGATGTGCCTGTACGTGCTGTTCGGCGGCATGTTGGCCACCACCTGGGTGCAGATCATCAAGGCGGTGCTGCTGCTGTCCGGTGCCAGCTTCATGGCACTGATGGTGATGAAGCATGTCGGCTTTGACTTCAACACCCTGTTCTCCGAGGCGATCAAGGTGCACGCCAAGGGCGAGGCGATCATGAGCCCGGGCGGCCTGGTCAAGGACCCGATCTCGGCCTTCTCGCTGGGCCTGGCGCTGATGTTCGGTACCGCCGGCCTGCCGCACATCCTGATGCGCTTCTTCACCGTCAGTGACGCCAAGGAAGCCCGCAAGAGCGTGCTCTACGCCACCGGCTTCATCGGCTACTTCTACATCCTCACCTTCATCATCGGCTTTGGCGCGATCCTGCTGGTCAGCACCAACCCGGACTTCAAGGACGCCGCTGGCGCCCTGCTGGGCGGCAACAACATGGCGGCGGTGCACCTGGCCGATGCCGTGGGTGGCAGCATCTTCCTCGGCTTCATCTCGGCAGTGGCCTTCGCCACCATCCTGGCGGTGGTTGCCGGCCTGACCCTGGCCGGTGCCTCGGCGGTGTCCCACGACCTGTACGCCAGCGTGTGGCGCAAGGGCAAGGCCAACGACAAGGACGAGATCCGCGTGTCGAAGATCACCACCATCGCCCTCGGCGTGCTGGCGATCGGCCTGGGTATCCTGTTCGAGAACCAGAACATCGCCTTCATGGTCGGCCTGGCCTTCTCCATCGCCGCCAGTTGCAACTTCCCGGTACTGCTGCTTTCGATGTACTGGAAGAAACTGACCACCCGCGGCGCCATGATCGGCGGCTGGATGGGACTGGTCAGTGCGGTGGGCCTGATGGTCCTCGGCCCGACCATCTGGGTGCAGATCCTCGGCCACGAGAAAGCCATCTACCCGTACGAGTACCCGGCGCTGTTCTCGATGATCATCGCCTTCGCCGGTATCTGGTTCTTCTCGGTCACCGACAAGTCCAAGGCTGCCGAAGACGAGCGCGCGCTGTTCTTCCCGCAGTTCGTCCGTTCGCAAACCGGCCTGGGCGCCAGTGGTGCGGTTTCCCACTGACCCTTGCCTGAAATAACGACAACGCCCCGCCTGCCGGGGCGTTGTCGTTTCTGCGTTTGGGAAATTTCCCGGCGCCGCTCGGAGCGCTCCTCACGACCCTGGCCGTATTTACGCGAATAATCCCTCGCTCCAGCCTGCGGGTGTTGCGCCTGTCTTTAGGAAATTTCTCTTTTGAATTGGGAAGCGTCCTGCATTCAGCCGCCAAGCACCCGTGGAAAATGCTGGTTGATATCGTTTGGCCATGACTGCCCTCGACGCAGGCCTGGCCAGGCGAGCACCGGCAACCCATTTTCAAGGGCTGGGCCCTTGGCACCGTGAGGGACAACGACATGCACAAGGCACTGGTGGTCGACGACCATCCCTTCATCCGCTCCAGCGTCTGCCTGCAACTGCGCAACGACCGCCTGAAAGTGGTCGGCCAGGCCGACAATGGCGTCGACGCCGTACGCCTGGCCCGCGAGCAGAAGCCCGACCTGGTAATCCTCGACATCACCATCCCTGGCCTTGACGGCCTGCAGGTGCTGTCACGGCTGCGGGCCATGGAACAGCCCCCCAAGGTGCTGATACTCACCTCGCAACTGGCCGATTTTTTCTCCCTGCGCTGCATGAAGGCCGGGGCTGCGGGCTTCGTGTCCAAGAGCGACGACCTGCGCGAGTTGAGCAAGGCGGTGCTGGCCCTGCGTTCGGGTTACACCTACTTCCCCGACGTGGCGCTGAGCTCGGTATGCCGCCAGGACATGACCACCAGCGAGGGCGAACGCCTGGCACGGCTCAGCGACCGCGAAATGATCATCCTCCAGCACCTGGCCCGCGGCCTGAGCAACAAGGCCATCGCCGAACGCATGCTGCTGAGCAACAAGACCATCAGCACCTACAAGGCGCGCCTGCTGGACAAGCTGCGGGTCGGTTCGGTGGTCGAGCTGGCCGACCTGGCCCGGCGCAACCTGCTGGTATAGGTGCGCGGTGCGACTTGCATGGTTGGTAGTGCTTGGCCAGTTGCTGTGCTACCCGGCTGTACTGGCCGCCATGCCACAGCCGCAGCTGTATGGGCGCGCCGTGCTTGAGGGGCGTCGACTGGATCCGAGCGAAGCGCAACTGCGCTGGTTATGGCAGCGCCGCGAGCTGAAGCTTGCGGTACTTCGCGCCGATAACCCGCCACTGGACATCCTTGGCCTGGGCCGTGAGTACGAGGGCATCAGTGCCGATTACGCCGGGCTGATCGCAGAGCACCTGCAACTCAATGTCGAAGTCGTGCCGTATGCCTCGCTGGATGAAGCAATGGCCGCCGTGCGCACGGGCAACGCCGACCTGCTGGCCAGCGTTACCGCGCAGCAGGCTGCGGACGCGGGCCTGCTGCTGTCGACCGGCTACGCCGACGATCGCCCGATGCGCGTGGCCCGTGAGGATGACGAACATGGCTGCGCGTCCAGCGCACCCCTGCGCCTGGCCATGCGTGAAGGCTATCGCAGCCTGGGCAGCATCCTTGCGGTGTACCCGCAGGCCCAGGTGCAGGTGTACCCCTCGGTACGCGCGGCCATGGGCGCCTTGACCTTCGGCCAGGCCGACCTGTACCTGGGCGGTGCGCTGGAGAGCCAGTACCAGCTGGGCAAGGGCCTGTTGCGCAAGATCGAGGCAATCGACTGCCCGGCCTTGCCCAGCCAACCGCTGGGCTTTGCCTCGGCACCTTTCAACGAGCCGCTGCATGCTTTGGTCGATGCGGTGTTGGCGAGTATCCCGGCCACTCAGCACCAGCGCATCCTGCAACGCTGGGCCGGGCAGGGGGTGGTGGAGCGCACGCCCTTGCAACTGAGCGAAACCGAGCGGCGCTGGCTGCAGCGCCATCCGAAGGTACGGGTGCTGCTCAACGAACACTACCCGCCGATCAGCTACCGGGATGGCGAGGGCAACCTGCGCGGCCTGGCGGTGGATGTGCTGCAGCGCATCGCCCGGCGCACCGGCCTGCAGCTTGAACTTAATGGCGGCGGCACCCTGGAGCGCATGATAGAGGACTTGCGCCAGGGCAAGGTCGACCTGCTCGCCGGCATTACGCCCAGTGAGCAGCGCGCCGACCACCTGGCGTTCAGCCGTGCATTCATCAGCTCGCCGCGCGTGCTGGTGACCCTCGACCGGCCGGGTGCACCGAGCAGTTTCGAGGAGTTGCAGGGCCTGCGTCTGGCCATGTCCCGCAGCGGTTTCCCCCACGAGTTCCTGCACCAGCATCACCAGGGCGTGCACCGGGTAGATGCCGACGGCCCTGTGGATGCGGTGTGGCGGGTTGCCAGCGGCCGGGCCGATGCTGCCCTGGTGCCGCTGATCGGCGCCCAGGCGCTGAGCGAGCGCATGTACCCCACGCGCCTGAAGGTCAGCGCCAGCTTGCCGCTGGAGCCGGCCTATTTCACCTTCGCCAGCCAGCGCGGGGCGCTGGAGCTGCAGTCGATTCTGAACAAGGCCCTGCTGAGCCTCTCGCCCCAGGAACTGGACACCCTCGGCCGACGCTGGCGCAACGAGGTGATCGTCGCCGACAGCTTCTGGCAGCGTTACCGGGTGCAGGTATTGCAGGGCTTCGCAGCCGTAGCCCTGGCGCTGCTGCTGGCGCTGGCCTGGGTGCGCTACCTGCGCCGGCTGGTGCGGGTGCGTGAGCGCGCCGAGCAGGCCTTGGCCCATCAGTTGGCGTTCATGGGAGTGATGATCGACGGCACCCCGCACCCCATTTATGTGTGCGATCGCCGCGGGCGGTTGCAGACCTGCAACAGCAGCTACCTGCAGGCGCTGGGCAAGGCCCGTGACGAGGTGCTCGGGCAGCCGATCGGCCTTGATGAGGCCTGCGCCTGGCAGCGCGGCTGGAAGCAGGTGCTGGCCGACGGCCAGGCGCGGGTCGAGGATTGCCAGGTGGTGCTGGCCGAGGGCCGCGAGCTGACGCTGTATCACTGGATGCTGCCCTACGGCTGCAACGAAGAGGGCGGCGTCATCGCCGGTTGGGTCGACGTGACCGAACGCCAGTGCCTGCAGGCCGAACTGCTGGCCGCCAAGGTTGAAGCCGACGATGCCAACCAGGCCAAGACGCGCTTTCTGGCGACCATGAGCCACGAGATCCGTACCCCCATGAATGCCGTGCTGGGCATGCTCGAACTGGCCCTGCGCAAGGCCGAGCAAGGGGTGCTGGACCGTTTGTCGATCGAGGTGGCCTCGGATGCCGCACGCAGCCTGCTGGAGCTGATCGGCGACATCCTTGACGTGACCCGTATCGAGTCTGGCCACCTGGCACTCAACCCGCAGCCGCTGGCGCTGCGCGAGCATGTGACCGGCGTGGTCCAGCTGTTCGAGCAACAGGCCCGGGCCAAGGGCCTGCAGCTTTCGCTGGAGCTGGAGGGGCCGGTGGACCTCGAGGTGCTGCTCGACCCGCTGCGTTTCAAGCAGGTGCTGGCCAACCTGATCAGCAATGCCATCAAGTTCACCCACAAAGGCGGCGTGCGGGTGGCGTTGCACGCCACCTTGCAGGCCCGCCAGCTGGCGCTGCAGTTAACCATCGAGGACAGCGGCATCGGTATCCCCGAAGCGGATCTCGCACAGCTTGGCGGGCTGTTCTGGCAGGCCAGCAACAACCAGCAGTCGGGGCGGCGCGGCGCAGGCCTGGGGCTGTCCATCAGCCGTACGCTGTGCGAGCTGATGGGCGGGCACATGCACCTGCGCAGCACCCAGGGGGTGGGCACACGCATCGATATCAGCCTGGCGCTCGAGCGCGTGCTGGCCGGCGGGGCGCCGCCGGAGCCTGTGCAGGAGCCCTGCGAGCCTGACGCTACAGTGAGCCTGCGGGTACTGGTGGTGGACGACTACCCGGCCAACCGCCTGCTGCTGGCCAACCAGCTGGGCTACCTCGGCCACCGCGCCTGCGTCGCCGAACATGGCGCACAGGCCCTGCGTCTGTGGCTCGAGCAGCCGTTCGATGTGGTCATCAGCGACTGCAACATGCCGGTGCTGGACGGCTATGGCCTGGCCCGGGCCATCCGCCTGCACGAGCGTCGGGGTGTACGTGCGCGCTGCCGGATACTGGGGTTGACCGCCAATGCCCTGCCCGAAGAGCACCAGCGCTGCCGCGCCAGCGGCATGGATGACTGCCTGTTCAAGCCGGTCGGGCTCAAACGGCTTACCCAGGCGCTGGCACAGGGGCAGGGCGATGGCGTGCGTTGCCTTGACCACTCACCGCTCAAGCCCGGGCAAGCACTTGACCTGAGCAGCCTGGAGCGCCTGACGGCGGGTGATGCAGAGGCGTTGGCCGCGTTGCTGGCCGACCTGCGCCAGAGTAACCAGGAGGACCTGCAGGCGTTCAACCTGCATGCCGAGCGGGGGGATGTGAGCGGGTTGGCGCTGCTGGCCCATCGAGTCAAGGGCGGCGCACGGATGGTCAGGGCGCTGGGCTTGATCGAGGCCTGCGAGCAAGTCGAACGAAGCTGCGCCCTTGGTGTGGTGCCCGTGGCGCATCTGGACGCCGTGCGCCTGGCCATGGGGGCGCTGGAAACGCTGTTGGCACGCTACAGCGCGGGCCAGGCTGTGGACGCTACTGGCCTGTGAGCCCGCGTGAGGAGATAGGGATGGAGTCGTTCGGGTTGCGGGTGCTGGTGATCGAGGGGCACGCTTTTCATCGCGCCATCGCGGTGAAAACCTTTGGTTTTCTGGGGTGCCGGGAAGTGTTTCAGGCGCTGGATGTCGGCGAGGGGCTGGCGCGTTTGCAGCTCAGCGGCCGGGTCGATCTGGTCGTCTGCCCGCTGCTGGGGGATACCGGCGATGGCATGGATGCCCTGGAGTTCCTCCACCAGGTGGGCAAGGCGCGGCTGGCTGCGGCGGTGCTGTTGACCCGCAGCCTCGGGCCGAGCCTGCGCCGTGGCGTGCAGCAACTGGTCGAGCGCCTTGGCATGCGCTACATGGGTGATCTCGAGCACCCGCTGCCGGTGGAAACGCTACGCCAGTGGCTCAGCCATCCTGTGCCCGAATACCCAGCGACGCGGCGCCCGAGCCAGGTGTGGTCAGGCGAAGAGCAAGTGCGTGGCGGCATGCGCGACGGCCAGTTCACGGCCTTTTACCTGCCGACCATCGACCTGCGCGATGGCCGCATCACCGGTGTGGACCTGGTGCCGCACTGGCAGCACCCGCTGATGGGCGTGCTGGCCCCGGAAATATTCCTGGCTGCGGTGGAGCGTTGCGGCGCGCTGGATGAACTGGCCCTGCACATGCTCGAACAGGGGCTGGCGCTGTACCGTGAACTGCTGGCCGAAGGGCGCCGGCTGCCGATCACCTTGCGTTTGCACGGCCCGCAATTGCTCGACCGCTCGCTGGTGCTGCGCATTCGCGCCCTGCTGCGTCGCCAGTGCTTCGACCAGCGTCAGCTGTGCTTTGAACTGACCGGGCGCAGCCTGTACCACATCACCGTCCTTGAGCTGGAAAACCTGTTGCGCCTGCGTGCCCTGGGCTGCGAGTTGAGCCTGGCCGAGTTCGGCAGCGACCAGGCCGGTAGCCAGTTGCTGTGTCAACTGCCGTTCACCCGCATCAAGCTCGCCGAACGCTTTATCGACGGATTGCCCGGCGAGGCCCGTTGCCGCGCCGTAGTGCAAAACTGCCTGGGCCTGGCCACGGCCCTGGAGCAACGCCTGACAGTAGTTGGCGTGCGCAATGCCGAGCAGCACCTGGCCTTGCTCGGCATGGGCTGCCAGGGCGCCCAGGGCGACTACCTGGCGCTGCCACTGGACCGCGACGAGCTGCTGCGCCGGGTGCGTTGCGACCAGCGCATCGGCCTGCCGCGGCCCTGAGCCTCAGGTCATATGTGCCCCAGCAACACCAGCACCAGCAGGATCACCAGCACCACGCCGACGATACCCGACGGGCCGTAGCCCCAGGCGCGGGAGTGGGGGAAGACCGGCAAGCCACCGATCAGCAGCAGGATCAGGATGATGATGAGGATCGTGGTCATGGTGGAATCCTTGTGTGGTTATGGGGCAAGGGCCTGGTCGAAGCTGGCCGCTTACAGTTCCGACTGGTGCGGGCGAGCAAAGATTCCGTTTGATGTGCGGCCGATGGCCTTGCTTGCAACGCGGGCACCCGCTGCGCAGGTGCTCCCCTGTAGGAGCCGGCTTGCCGGCGATGAGGCCGGTGCAGGTGTACACGGCACCTGCTGCGCAGGTGATCGCCGGCAAGCCGGCTCCTACAGTGGATCACCGGCGATATCTCGTTATTCAGCTACCTGATGCCACCCCTTTGCACCTGCGCTTCTGGCTAGACTCCAGCCCACTTCCACTGACCTGGGCTTCACACCATGCATAACCGAATGATGATCACCGGCGCCGGTTCCGGCCTTGGCCGCGAGATTGCCCTGCGCTGGGCCCGCGATGGCTGGCGCCTGGCCCTGGCCGATGTCAACGAGGCGGGCCTGCGGGAAACCCTGGCGCTGGTGCGTGCGGCCGGCGGCGATGGTTTCACCCAGCGCTGCGATGTGCGCGACTACAGCCAGCTGACCGCCCTGGCCCAGGCCTGTGAAGAGAAGTTCGGCGGCTGCGATGTGATCGTCAACAACGCCGGGGTGGCCTCGGGCGGGTTCTTCGCCGAGCTGTCGCTGGAGGACTGGGACTGGCAGATCGCGGTCAACCTGATGGGCGTGGTCAAGGGCTGCAAGGCCTTTTTGCCGCAGCTTGAGCGCAGCCGCGGGCGGATCATCAACATCGCCTCGATGGCCGCGCTGATGCAGGGGCCTGGCATGAGCAACTACAACGTGGCCAAGGCCGGGGTGCTGGCGCTGTCGGAAAGCCTGCTGGTGGAGCTGCGCCAGGTGGAAGTGGCGGTGCATGTGGTGTGCCCTTCGTTCTTCCAGACCAACCTGCTCGACTCGTTCCGCGGCCCCAACCCGGCGATGAAGGCGCAGGTGGGCAAGCTGCTGGAGGGCTCGCCGATCAGCGCCGCCGATATTGCCGAGCATATCCACGCCCAGGTGGCGGCCGGCGAGTTTCTCATTCTGCCCCACGAGGCCGGGCGCCAGGCCTGGCAGCTCAAGTGTCAGTCGCCCGAGCGGCTGTATGACGAGATGGCCGACATGGCGGTGAAGATGCGCGCCAAGGCACGCAAGACGGCGGACTGATCCAGTTTTGTAGGAATAGTTACCTACAGGTGTAGGTTGCTTCTATTTTCCGGGTGAAGCATTGAGTGGAGGAAGGGGCAGGGCGCAGGCTCCGGTTTTCCCGGTTAATGGAGGATCGGAACATGCTGGTGGTCGGACGCGAAGTAGGCGAGGTGATCGTCATCGACGATGACATCCGGGTTCAGGTGGTGGCGGTGGAGAACGGCCAGGTGCGCTTGGGGATCGACGCCCCGCGGCATGTGCCGGTGCACCGGGTCGAGGTGTACAAGCGGATTCGCGAACAGGAGCGCATGAAGGTTCAGGTTTGAACTTGCTTGGCAGGGCCTCATCGCGGGGCAAGCCCGCTCCCACGCGCGGTCAAAGGCGCTGCAACGTTACTCCAGCAACTCGCGCGGTACATCGTGCCGCGCCAGCAACTGGCATTGCTGGCTTTCCAGGTCGAACAGAATGAAGGCCTGCCCCCTGGCCAGCGCCTGGCGCACCCGTAGCACACGGGTTTCCAGGGGGGTGTCGTCGCCGTTGTCGGTGCCGTCGCGGGTGACGGAGTCCTCGATCAGGCGGGTGAGGGTTTCGGCTTCGAGTTGGTCGTGGGGGATCAGCATGGTCATGGGCCTTGGTGTCAGACGGGCATGCTACGTGGCGGGCCCGATGCGGGCAAGAGACCAACCCAAGGTGCCGCTAACCCTGTGTAGGAGCGGCCTTGTGTCGCGATGGGGCGCGTAGCGGCCCCAGGATTTTGGCATCATGCAAAATCGCCGGGGCTGCTTTGCAGCCCTTTCGCGACACAAGGCCGCTCCTACACGGGCCGTACCCGGCCCCAAAAATACAAAAAACCGGCCATCAGCCTTTGTTGCCCACCAGGCTGTCCACCGCCGGCACCCGGGTATCGCTTTCCATTTGTGCATCATGCTCCAACTGGTGGCTGAAGCGCTCCAGCGAGGCGTTGGCCGGGTGCGAGTCGCTGGCAAATACCGGTGGGCTCAGCAGGTAGGCACTGAGCAGGCGGCTCAGAGCCGCCAGGCTGTCGATATGGGTGCGCTCGTAGCCATGGGTGGCATCGCAGCCGAAGGCTACCAATGCGGTGCGGATATCGTGCCCGGCGGTCACCGCCGAATGGGCGTCGCTGAAGTAGTAGCGGAACAGGTCGCGGCGCACCGGCAGGTCCTGGTCGCCGGCCAGCTTCAGCAGGTGGCGTGACAGGTGGTAGTCGTAGGGGCCGGACGAGTCCTGCATGGCCACGCTCACCGCATGCTCGCTGGAGGCCTGGCCTGGGGCCACCGGGGCGATGTCGATGCCGACGAACTCGCTGACATCCCAGGGCAGGGCGGCGGCGGCGCCAGAGCCGGTCTCTTCGGTGATGGTGAACAGCGGGTGGCAGTCGATCAAAGGTTGCCGGCCGCTTTCCACTACCGCTTTCAATGCTGCCAGCAGGGCGGCGACGCCGGCCTTGTCGTCCAGGTGGCGGGCGCTGATATGGCCGCTTTCGGTGAACTCCGGCAGCGGGTCGAAGGCGACGAAGTCACCGATGGCAATACCCAGCGCCTCGCAGTCGGCGCGGGTGGTGCAGTAGGCGTCCAGGCGCACCTCGACGTGTTCCCAGCTGACCGGCATCTGGTCGATGGCGGTGTTGAAGGCGTGCCCGCTGGCCATCAGCGGCAGCACGCTGCCGCGGTACACGCCGGTGTCGGTGAATACGCTGACCCGGCTGCCTTCGGCGAAGCGGCTCGACCAGCAGCCCACCGCAGCCAGGGCCAGGCGGCCGTTGTCCTGCAACTGGCGCACGCTGGCGCCGATGGTGTCGAGGTGGGCGGACACGGCGCGGTCGGGCGAGCTCTGGCGGCCTTTGAGGGTGGCGCGGATGGTGCCGCGGCGGGTCAGCTCGAAGGGGATGCCGATCTCGTCCAGGCGCTCGGCGACGTAGCGCACGATGGTGTCTGTGAAACCGGTGGGGCTGGGGATGGCGAGCATTTCCAGCAGCACGCGTTTGAGGTAGTCGAGGTCGGGTTCGGGGAGTCGTTCAGACATGGAGGTTCCTCGTTTTCTGTGCTGGCCTCTTCGCGGGTAAACCCGCTCCCACAGGTGATGTGCTGCCCTCAGGCCCGTGCAGTTCCCTGTGGGAGCGGGTTTACCCGCGAAGAGGCCGTCAGTTATGACGCCAATGCCCGGCTATGGGGAAACAGCAGATCGACAAAGCGCTCTGCGGTCGGCTGCGGCTCATGGTTGGCCAGCCCCGCGCGTTCGTTGGCCTCGATGATCACGTAGTCCGGGTGCTCGGCATCGCGGACCATGAAGTCCAGCCCCACCACCGGGATTTCCAGCGCCCGCGCAGCGCGCACGGCGGCGTCGGCCAGCACCGGGTGCAGGCGCTCGGTGACGTCTTCCAGGGTGCCGCCGGTATGCAGGTTGGCGGTACGCCGCACGGCCAGGCGCTGGCCGGCGGGCAGCACATCGTCATAGCCCAGGCCCACGCCCTTGAGCGTGCGTTCGGTCTCCTCATCCAGCGGAATGCGGCTTTCGCCGCCAGTGGCGGCCATGCGCCGGCGGCTCTGCGCCTCGATCAAGGCACGGATGCTGTGCTTGCCATCGCCCAGTACCTGGGCCGGGTGGCGGATGGCTGCAGCCACTACCTCGTAGCCGATCACCACCACGCGCAGGTCGAAGCCTGCGTGGAAGCTTTCCAGCAGCACCCGGCTGTCGAAGCGCCGGGCCTGCTCCACGGCGTGGCCGACATCGTCGATGTCGGTGAGGTTTACCGCCACGCCCTGGCCCTGCTCGCCATCCACCGGCTTGACCACCACCGCGCGGTGCTCGTCGAGAAACGCCAGGTTGTCGTCGGCGTTGCCCGCCAACTGCTGCGCCGGCACCTGCAGCCCGGCCTGGTGCAGCACCTTGCGGGTCAGGCGTTTGTCCTGGCACAGGGTCATGGTCACCGCGCTGGTCAGGTCACTGAGTGATTCGCGGCAACGGATGCGCCGCCCGCCCAGGCTCAGGGTGAACAGGCCGGCGCCGGCATCGTCCACCTGCACGTCGATACCGCGGCGCAGGGCCTCGTCGACAATGATGCGTGCATAGGGGTTGAGCCCGGCTTCCGGCCCCGGCCCGAGGAACAGCGGCTGGTTGATGCCGTTCTTGCGCTTGACCGCGAAGGTGGGCAGGTTGCGAAACCCGAGCTTCTTGTACAAACGCTTGGCCTGGCGGTTGTCGTGCAGCACCGACAGGTCGAGGCAGGCCAGTTCGCGGCTCATGAAGTGCTCGATCAGGTGGCGCACCAGCACCTCGCCAACGCCTGGGCGGGTGCAATGCGGGTCGACCGCCAGGCACCACAGGCTGCAGCCGTGCTCGGGGTCGTCGAAGGCCTTGCTGTGGTTCAGGCCCATGACGCTGCCGATCACCGCGTTGCTGTCTTCGTCCTCGGCCAGCCAGTACACCGGGCCACCGAGATGGCGCGGGGTCAGCAGCTCGGGGTCGAGCGGCAGCATGCCGCGGGCCTGGTACAGGGTGTTGACCGCCTGCCAGTCGGCCGGGGTTTGTGCCCGGCGAATGCGAAAACCGCGGAACACCCGCTGCGCCGGGCGGTAGTCGGTGAACCACAGGCGCAGGGTGTCGGAGGGGTCGAGAAACAGCTGCTGCGGCGCCTGGGCCAGCACCTGCTGCGGCGCGGCCACGTACAGGGCGATGTCACGTTCGCCGGCGCGCTCCTCCAGCAGCGCTTCGGCCAGGCTCACCGGGTCCGGGTAGGTGTGCCCGATCAGCAGCCGGCCCCAGCCACAGTGCACCGCGCGCGGTTGGTCGTGGGGCTCGCTGCCGTCACCGGCCAGGCGCGCCTGCAGGCGCTCGTAGGACGGCGCCTGGCCGCGCAACAGGCGCTGGCCGTAGGCGATTTCGTGGGCTTTCATCGATCAGATTCCTTGTTCGCTGAGCCACAGGTTCAGGGCCGCCAGCTGCCACAGCTTGGAGCCGCGCAGCGGGGTGAGCTGGCCGTGGGGGGTGCTCAGCAGGCGGTCGAGCATCGCCGGGTTGAACAGGCCGCGGTCCTGGCTAGGGTCGGTCAGCAGGTCGCGCACCCAGCCCAGCGTGGCACCTTCCAGGTGCTTGAGCCCGGGCACCGGGAAGTAGCCCTTCTTGCGGTCGATCACCTCGTGGGGGATGACCCGGCGCGCGGCCTGCTTGAGCACCTGCTTGCCGCCGTCGGGCAGCTTGAAGCGCGCCGGAATACGCGCCGACAGCTCCACCAGGCGGTAGTCGAGGAACGGCGTGCGTGCCTCCAGGCCCCAGGCCATGGTCATGTTGTCGACCCGCTTGACCGGGTCGTCCACCAGCATCACCGTGCTGTCCAGGCGCAGGGCCTTGTCTACCGCATCCGGCGCGCCGGGGCGGGCGAAGTGCTCGCGAACGAAGTCGCCGGCGGCGTCGGTCTCCAGCAGCCATGGCGCCTGCACGGTGTCGCGGTACTCGGCGTGGCTGCGGTCGAAGAAGGCGTCACGGTAGGCGCCAAAGGCATCCTCGGCACCGTCCACCTTCGGGTACCAGTGGTAACCGGCAAACAGCTCGTCGGCGCCCTGGCCGCTCTGCACGCCCTTGCAGTGCTTGGCCACCTCACGTGACAGCAGGTAGAAGGCGATGCAGTCGTGGCTGACCATCGGCTCGCTCATGGCGCGGAACGCGGCCGGCAACTGCTCGATGATTTCGTGTTCGGCGATGCGCAACTGGTGGTGGCGGGTGCCGTAGTGCTTGGCGATCAGGTCGGAGTACTGGAACTCGTCGCCGCGCTCGCCGCCGGCATCTTCGAAGCCGATGGAGAAGGTCGACAGCTCGTCCACACCCACTTCGCGCAGCAGGCCCACCAGCAGGCTGGAGTCGACGCCGCCGGACAGCAGCACGCCGACATCCACCGCCGCGCGCTGGCGGATCGCCACGGCGTCGCGGGTGGCGTCGAGCACGCGCGAGGTCCAGCCTTCGAGGTCCAGCTCGTGCTCGTCGGCGTGGGGGCCGTAGTGCAGCTGCCACCAGGTCTGGCGTTCGACTTCACCGTGGCGGTCGACGCGCATCCAGGTGCCGGGTTCGAGCTTTTGCACGTTGGCCAGCAAGGTGCGCGGGGCGGGTACCACAGCGTGGAAGTTGAGGTAGTGGTTGAGCGCCACCGGGTCGATCATTGGGTCGATGTCGCCGCCCTTGAGCAGCGCCGGCAATGTTGAGGCAAAGCGCAGGCGCTCGCCGTTGCGCGACAGGTACAAAGGCTTGACGCCCAGGCGGTCGCGGGCCAGGAACAGGCGCTGGTTGTCGCGCTCCCAGATGGCCAGGGCGAACATGCCGTTGAGCTTGGGCAGCAGCGCTGCGCCCCAGGCGTGGTAGCCCTTGAGCAGCACCTCGGTGTCGCCATCGGACCAGAAGCTGTAGCCCATGGCTTGCAGCTCTTCGCGCAACTCCGGGAAATTGTAGATGGCGCCGTTGAAGGCCAGCGACAGGCCCAGGTTGTTGTCGACCATGGGCTGCGCCGAGCCGTCGGACAGGTCCATGATCTTCAGGCGACGGTGGCCGAGGGCAATCGGGCCCTGACTATGGAAGCCCCAGGCATCCGGGCCGCGAGGCGCCAGATGGTGGGTGATGCGCTCCACCGCGGCGAGGTCCGCCGGGCGAGGGGCTTGGTCGATGGGGGTGAAACGTAACTCTCCTGCTAATCCGCACATAGGTCCTTACCGGTTTTGCCGTTGGGGAGGGTGCCCGCAAACGTGGGCACTTAGGAAAGGACCGGTGTGGGTTATGAGAGTTTTAGATCATTCTGTTATATAGGGCGGGCGGTAGCCGTGTAGGAGCCGGCTTGCCCAATTTTTGAAAGTTGGCGCGATTCCTGTGGGAGCGGGCTTGCCAGAGTGCCGGACCACTGCGAACACCGGCAGAGCCGGTGCCATCCATCGTGTCGTCTGCTTCGCGGGTAAACCCGCTCCTACAGGTACGGCGTAGACGCTGGGTTTTGCACAGTCCTGTGGGAGCGGCTTTAGCCGCGAAGCAAGCGACGCGGTAATGGCTATTTACCGCGGATCAAGCGGCGCAGGGCAAAGCGGTTGGGGTGGCAGGCCTCGGCGACGGCGCGGGGCACTGGCAGCGGCTCGCCGCTGACCCAGGCCGCAATCAGCTCGCCGCACAACGGCGCGGTGATCAGCCCGCGCGAGCCATGCCCGCTGTTCACATACAACCCTTCCAGCCACGGGCACTCCACCTGCGGCACCTGTCGCGCATCCTTGCCCAGTACTGCATAGGCCTCGGCGAACCCTTGCGCATCCGCCAGCGGCCCGACGATGGGCAGGTAATCCGGGCTGGTGCAGCGGAACGCCGCGCGGCCTTCGAGCTGTGCCGGGTCGAGGTCGGCGGCGCCCAGGCGCGTGGCGAGGTCTGGGGAGATCTCCTCCAGCAGCGCCAGGTTGCCCTGGTGCTCGGCAGCGGTGGGGGTGGTGCTCTGGCTGTGGAAGTCGAAGCTGGCGCCCAGGGTGTGCTCGTCACCCCGGGGCGGCGCCACGTAGCCTTCGGCGCACACCACGGTGCGCAGCGCGCGGCTGGCTTCGGTGGCCGGCAGGCGGGTGATCTGCCCGCGGATGCGCTTGAGCGGCAGCCCGGCGCAGGCGGCGAAGCTGCGCACCTCGGCGGCGCCGGCCAGCACCACCAGCGGCGCGCTGGCCAGCAGCCGTTCGCCGTCCCAGGCCTGCCACAGGCCGTCGGCCTTGCGCAGCTCCAGCACGTTGGCGTGGCTCAGCAAGGTGATGCGTGGGTGGTTCAGTTGCGCCTGGCACAGCGCCGGTGGGTGCACCCAGCCGCCTTCGGGGTAGAACAGGCCGCCAGCGGGCAACGCCACGCCGGCGGCGGCCTCGGCCTGCTCACGCGCCAGTACGTGCAACAGGCTGCTGTCAAACGCCTCGGCCAGCTTGCCCTGGCGCGCGGCCTCCTTGTCGTCGAAGGCCAGTTGCAATACGCCGCAGCCGTCCCAGTCGTGCCCGCGTTGCAGGCGCTCGAGCCAGCGGCGGGTATAGCCGAAGCCGGCCAGAATCATCTGCGAAAGTGCAGTGCCGTGGGCCGAGAGCTTGAGGTACAGCACGCCCTGGGGGTTGCCCGAGGCTTCCTGAGCCGGGCCGTCATGGCGCTCCAGCACGTTGACCTGCCAGCCGCGTGTGGCAAGGCTGGCCGCCGTGGCGCTGCCGGCCAGGCCTGCGCCGATCACCAGCGCCTGGCGCGGGCCGGGCAGGGCAGGCGGGCGGGCGTACCAGGGGGCGGGCAGGGCGGCTGGGCTGCCGGTGAACAGGCCGTGCATCACCTCCCACTTTTTACCCAGGCCCGGCACCTTCTTCATGGTGAAGCCGGCGTCGATCAGCGAGCGGCGCACCCAGCCTGTGGTGGTGAAGGTGCCCAAGGTGGTGCCGGGGTGCGACAGGCGTGCCAGCTGGGTGAACAGCTCGGGTGTCCACATGTCGGGGTTCTTGGCCGGGGCGAAACCGTCGAGAAACCAGGCGTCGATGCGGGCGTCGAGCTGCGGCAATTGCTCGAGAGCGTCGCCGATCATCAGCGTCAGGGTGACCCGTCCGCCGTCCAGGCTGAACTGCTGGAAGCCTGGGTGGACGGCCACGTACTGCGCCAGCAGCGGCTGGGTATAGGCGGCCAGGTGCGGCCACAACTGCATGGCGCGGGCGAGGTCGTCGCGGGTCAGCGGGTATTTTTCGACGCTGACGAAGTGCAGCCGCGCCTCGGGGTTGGCCAGTTCGGCGAACAGCTGCCAGGCGCAGAAGAAGTTCATGCCGGTGCCAAAGCCGGTTTCGCCGATCACCAGGCAGTCGTGCGCGGCCAGGGCGCTGAAGCGCTGGCGCAGCTGGTTCTGCTCGATGAACACATACAGGGTTTCGTCCAGGCCCTCTTCCTTGGCGAAGTAGACGTCGTCGTATTGGCGCGAGTGGGGGCGGCCCTGGTCGTCCCAGTCGATCTGGGCGTGTTCGTGGTGGCGGGACATGGTTGGCTCGGTTGCGGCGGATGGCGAATTTTACGGCATATGGCCCTATCGCCGGCAAGCCGGCTCTCATAGAACAAACTACAACTCATTGATTTAGCAGGGGCCTGTGGGAGCGGGCTTGCCCGCGAACACCGGCGAAGCCGGTGCCAGACACCGCGTCGCCTGCTTCGCGGTGGTCCGGCACTCCGGCAAGCCCGCTCCCACAGGTACCGCGGCGGGCTCGTGCCCAGTTCTCTGCGCGACAGCGCAGCCCGAAGGGCTGGGTGATCTCCTACAGGAACAGGGCCGGTACACACAACGCACAACCCTGTAGGAGCCGGCTTGCCGGCGATGGGGCCGGTACAGGCCACGCACAATCCGCTAGTCTTGCTTATCCATTGAAGGAGCCAGGCATGTTCGAATCCGCAGAAATCGGTCACAGCATCGACAAGGAAACCTACGACGCCGAGGTGCCGGCCTTGCGCGAGGCGCTGCTCGAAGCGCAATACGAGCTCAAGCAGCAGGCGCGTTTCCCGGTGATCGTGCTGATCAACGGCATCGAAGGCGCCGGCAAGGGCGAGACGGTCAAGCTGCTCAACGAATGGATGGACCCGCGCCTGATCGAGGTGCGCACCTTCGACCAGCAGACCGACGAAGAACTCGCCCGCCCGCCGGCCTGGCGCTACTGGCGCGCACTGCCGCCGAAGGGGCGCATGGGCGTGTTCTTCGGCAACTGGTACAGCCAGATGCTCGAAGGCCGGGTGCACGGCGAGTTCAAGGACGCGGTGCTGGACCAGGCCATCGTCGGCGCCGAGCGCCTGGAGCAGATGCTGTGCGATGAAGGCGCGCTGATCATCAAGTTCTGGTTCCACCTTTCGAAAAAGCAGATGAAGGCGCGGCTCAAGGCGCTCAAGCACGACCCGCTGCACAACTGGCGCATCAGCCCGCTGGACTGGCAGCAGTCGGAAACCTACGACCGCTTCGTGCGCTTTGGCGAACGGGTGCTGCGCCGCACCAGCCGCGACTACGCGCCATGGCATGTGGTCGAGGGGGTCGACCCGCACTACCGCAGCCTGGCGGTGGGGCGCATCCTGCTTGAGAGCCTGCAGGCGGCGCTGGGCAACAAGCCGCGCAAGCACGAGGGCAACGTGGCACCGCTGGGCCGTAGCATCGATGACAAGAGCCTGCTCGGCGCCCTGGACATGACCCTGCGCCTGGACAAGCACGATTACGAAGAGCAACTGGTGACCGAGCAGGCGCGCCTGGCCGGGCTGCTGCGCAACAAGCACATGGCCCGGCACGCGCTGGTGGCGGTGTTCGAGGGCAATGACGCAGCCGGCAAGGGCGGGGCGATCCGCCGCGTGGCGGCGGCGCTGGACCCGCGCCAGTACCGCATCGTGCCGATTGCCGCACCCACCGAAGAAGAGCGTGCACAACCCTACCTGTGGCGGTTCTGGCGGCACATCCCGGCGCGTGGCAAGTTCACCATCTTCGACCGTTCCTGGTATGGCCGGGTGCTGGTGGAGCGGGTCGAGGGCTTTTGCAGCCCGGCCGACTGGATGCGTGCCTATGGCGAGATCAACGACTTCGAGGAACAGCTGCGCAACGCCGGCGTGGTGGTGGTGAAGTTCTGGCTGGCGATCGACCAGCAGACCCAGCTGGAGCGCTTCGAGGAGCGTGAGCAGATCCCGTTCAAGCGCTACAAGATCACCGAAGAAGACTGGCGCAACCGCGACAAGTGGGATGTGTACAGCGAGGCGGTGGGTGACATGGTCGACCGTACCAGCACCGAGATCGCGCCGTGGACGCTGGTGGAGGCCAACGACAAGCGCTGGGCGCGGGTGAAGGTGCTGCGCACCATCAACCAGGCGCTGGAGGCGGCGTTTGCCAAACACAAGAAGTAGCCGTATCGCCCTGTAGGAGCGGCCTTGTGTCGCGATGGGCTGCGCAGCAGCCCCAATATCTTCGATTCATACAATATTGCCGGGGCTGCTGCGCAGCCCATCGCGACACAAGGCCGCTCCTACAGGGTACGCGTCGCGCTTGCGGGATCGCAGCCATAAGGCGTGCCATGCCCTGCCGGAATGACCCGATGAATTCTTTTCCCGCAACCAATCCCCGCCACACCGCTGCAACCCCTTAGAATTCAGCCACCCCCACCCCGGGCCTGTATCGAGGACACCATGCACATCACTTCCGGCCGTTGGCTGTTCGGCCTGCTGCTCGCCCTGTTGACCGCTCTGCTGTGGGGCATCCTGCCGATCAAGCTGAAACAGGTGCTGCAGGTGATGGACCCGGTGACCGTCACCTGGTACCGCCTGAGCGTCTCCGGCAGCCTGCTGTTCGTGTGGCTGGCGGCCAACCGCCGCTTGCCGTCACCCGCGCGCCTGAGCCGCAAGGGCAAGGGCCTGGTGGCAGTGGCCATCCTCGGGCTTTTGGGCAACTACGTGCTGTACCTGGTCGGCCTCAAGCTGCTCAGCCCGGGTACTGCGCAACTGGTGGTGCAACTGGGGCCGGTACTGCTGCTGGTGGCCAGCGTGTTCGTGTTCAAGGAGCGTTTCAGCCTGGGCCAGGGTGTCGGCCTGCTGGTGTTGCTGGCGGGCTTCGGGTTGTTCTTCAATCAGCGCCTGGAAGAGCTGCTGACCTCGATGGGGGTGTACACCACCGGGGTGCTGACCATCGTGCTGGCCACCAGCATCTGGGTGTTCTATGCGCTGAGCCAGAAGCAGCTGCTGACGGTGTGGAATTCGCAGCAGGTGATGATGGTGATCTACCTGGGCTGCGCCTTGCTGCTGACACCCTGGGTGCACCCGCTTGAGGCCTTGCAGTTGAGCCCGTTGCAGGGCTGGCTGCTGCTGGCCTGCTGTTTGAACACCCTGGTGGCCTATGGCGCCTTTGCCGAGGCGCTGGCGCACTGGGAGGCGTCGCGGGTCAGTGCCACCCTGGCGCTGACGCCGTTGGTGACCTTTGTTGCGGTGGCGGTTGCGGCCTGGGTGTGGCCGGACTATGTACAGGCTGAACAAATCAATGCGCTGGGTTACGTGGGGGCGGTGACCGTGGTGCTGGGCTCGACGCTGGTGGCGTTGGGGCCTTCGCTGGTGGCGGGGTGGCGGGCGAGGCACATGCAGCAAAGCCGAACCCTGTAGGAGCCGGCTTGCCGGCGATCACCGGCGGTGCCGGTGCCAGGCGTTGCGATGAGGTTGCCTGGTTGGGCCTCATCGCAGGCAAGCCTGCTCCTACAGGGGATGCGTAGCGTTTTTGAGGTTAGCCTTTGCCCCCTGGTGCCAGCATGTTCTCGGGCCTTACCCACTGGTCGAACTGCTCGTTGGTCAAATACTTGAGCTCCAGCGCCGCCTCGCGCAGGGTCTTGCCTTCGCTGTAGGCCTTCTTGGCGATTTCTGCGGCCTTGTCGTAACCGATGTGCGGGTTGAGCGCGGTCACCAGCATCAGCCCGCGCTCCAGGTGCGCGGCCATCTGTTCGGCGTCGGGCTCGATGCCGGCCACGCAGTGCTGCTGGAAGTTGCTGCAGCCGTCAGCCAGCAGCTCGATCGACTGCAGCAGGTTGTGGATGATCACCGGCTTGAACACGTTCAGTTGCAGGTGGCCCTGGCTGGCTGCAAAGCCGATCGCTGCGTCGTTGCCCAGCACCTGGCAAGCCAGCATCGACAAAGCCTCGCACTGGGTGGGGTTGACCTTGCCGGGCATGATCGAGCTGCCCGGCTCGTTGGCCGGCAGGCGCACCTCGGCGATCCCCGCGCGCGGGCCGGAGCCGAGCAGGCGCAGGTCGTTGGCGATTTTCATCAGGGCCACGGCCAGGGTCTTCAGCGCGCCGGCCAGGCTGGTCAGCGGCTCGTGGCCGGCAAGCGCCGCAAACTTGTTCGGGGCGGTAATGAAGGGCAGGCCGGACAGCGCTGCCAACTCAGCGGCAATCGCCTCGGCGAAGCCGTGCGGGGCGTTGAGCCCGGTGCCTACCGCGGTGCCGCCCTGGGCCAGCTCGCACACCGCCGGCAGGCTGGCGCGGATGGCGCGCTGGGCGTAGTCCAGCTGGGCGACGAAGGCCGAGACCTCCTGGCCGAAGGTGATCGGGGTGGCGTCCATCATGTGGGTGCGGCCGGTCTTGACCAGGTGCTGGTGACGCGCCGACAGCTCGGCCAGCCCGGACGACAGTTCGGCGATGGCCGGCAGCAGCTTGCCGTGCACCGCCTGGGCGGCGGCGATGTGCATGGCGGTGGGGAAGCAGTCGTTGGAACTCTGCGAGCGGTTGACGTGGTCGTTGGGGTGCACCGGCACCTTGCCGCCGCGGCCTTTGCCGGCCAGCTCGTTGGCGCGCCCGGCGATCACCTCGTTGACGTTCATGTTGCTTTGGGTGCCGCTGCCGGTCTGCCAAACCACCAGTGGGAATTGCTGGTCATGCTGGCCATCGAGCACTTCGTCGGCGGCCTGCTCGATCAGCCGGGCGATATCGGCCGGCAAATCGCCGTTGCGGTCATTCACCCGCGCTGCGGCTTTCTTGATCAGTGCCAGGGCATGCAGCACCGCCAGCGGCATGCGTTCCTTGCCAATGGCGAAGTTGATCAGCGAGCGCTGGGTCTGCGCCCCCCAGTAGGCGTGCTCTGGAACTTCGACCGGGCCCAGGCTGTCTGTCTCGATACGGCTCATGCTGCGCTTTCTCCTTTTAGCAGTGCGAATTCGCAGTTTAGGCCGTGATTCGACCGAGCAGTTGCATCGCTCGTCGTGCCACTTGAGCACATCGCCACCACGGCGCAGAATGCTCTACTCTGAGGTACCCGCCTCCCTTTCACGAAGGAAATGCAATGACCCGTCTCCGTGCCCTCTGTGCCGCCGTTGCCCTGGTTTGCGCCAGCGGCCAGGTACTCGCTGCCACCCCCAGCCACAACGCTGCTGCCGAGAAATTCCTGACCCTGGCCAATGCCGACAAGCTGGGCACCCCGGTGTACATGCAGGTCCAGCAGATGTTCGCCCAGCGTTTCGAGCAAACCAAGGCACCGGCTTCGAAGAAGAACGTGCTCGACAGCTACCAGGCCAAGGCCAATGCTGCCCTGGACAACGCCATCGGCTGGAAGAAACTCAAGCCGCAGATGGTCAACCTGTACACCGCCACCTTTACCGAGGCCGAGCTGAACGACCTGGTGAAGTTCTACGAGTCGCCGCTGGGCAAGAAAGTCTTGCGTGAAATGCCCAAGGTCACCCAGCAGTCGGCCCAGCTCACTCAACAGAGCCTCGAGCCTGCGGTACCTGTGGTCAACAAGCTGCTCGACGACATGACCAAGGAACTCGACCCGAACGCCGGCAAGGCCGCGGCCCCTGCGAAGAAGTGAGCCGAGCGCGATGAACATGCAGCAACGCATCGAGCAGCAACTGGCGCCGCTGGGCACCGAGCACCTTGAAGTGCACAACGAAAGCCACATGCACAGCCGTGGCCAGGAGACGCACTACAAGGCGGTGCTGGTCAGCGAGCAGTTCGCCGGGCTGAACAGCGTCAAGCGCCACCAGAAGGTCTACGCCACCATGGGTGAGCTGATGGGCGAGATTCACGCCCTGGCCATCCACACCTACACCCCCGAGGAGTGGGCGCAGGTGGGCGTGGCGCCGGCTTCGCCGGTGTGCGCCGGCGGCGGGCACTGAATCCTTTAAGGGATTCTGCTAGACTTCGCCATCCTTCGGGGCCGCTGCGCGGCCCATCGCGGCACAAGGCCGCTCCTACAGCGACAACACTGTCCCCCTGTAGGAGCGGCCTTGTGCCGCGAAAGGGGTGCAAAGCACCCCCAACCTGCCCATGTAAAAGCCCGGTTCGCCCCTTACGAGGGCAGCCACCTGGAGATTCAACGCAATGACCCAACCGATCGTCGTGGCGGCGCTGTACAAGTTCGTCACCCTCGAAGACTACGTCGAGCTGCGCGAGCCACTGCTCAAGGTGATGCTCGACAACGGCGTCAAAGGCACTTTGCTGCTGGCCAACGAAGGCATCAACGGCACCGTCTCGGCCACCCGCGAAGGCATCGACGGCCTGCTCGCCTGGCTGCGCAGCGACGCGCGCCTGGTGGATGTCGACCACAAAGAGTCGTACTGCGACGAGCAGCCGTTCTACCGCACCAAGGTCAAGCTCAAGAAAGAAATCGTCACCCTGGGCGTGCCGGGCGTCGACCCGAACAAGGCGGTTGGCACCTATGTCGAGCCCAAGGACTGGAACGCGCTGATCAGCGACCCCGAGGTGCTGCTGATCGACACCCGCAACGACTACGAAGTGGCCATCGGCACCTTCAAGGGCGCCCTCGACCCGAAGACCGAGACCTTCCGCGAGTTCCCCGAGTACATCAAAGCCAACTTCGACCCGAGCAAGCACAAGAAGGTGGCGATGTTCTGCACCGGTGGCATCCGCTGCGAAAAAGCCTCCAGCTACATGCTCGGTGAAGGCTTCGAAGAGGTCTATCATCTCAAGGGCGGCGTGCTGAAATACTTCGAGGAAGTGGCCCAGGACGAAAGCCTGTGGGACGGCGACTGCTTCGTCTTCGACAACCGGGTCACCGTGCGCCACGACCTGAGCGAGGGCGAGTACGACCAGTGCCATGCCTGCCGCCACCCGATCGATGCGGCGGACCGCGAGTCCGAGCACTACTCGCCCGGTGTGAGCTGCCCGCATTGCTGGGACTCGCTGAGCGAAAAGACCCGGCGCAGCGCCATCGACCGGCAGAAGCAGATCGAGCTGGCCAAGGCGCGCAACCTGCCACACCCGATCGGTTTCAACTACAAAGCCGAGGCCTGATCCATGACTGCCCGCCTGATCTACGTGATGGACCCGATGTGCTCCTGGTGCTGGGGTTTCGCGCCGGTGGCCGAGGCCCTGATCGCCCAGGCCGCGGACGCGGGTGTCAGCACCCGCCTGGTGCCCGGCGGCCTGCGCAGTGGCGGCAGTGCGCTGGACGCCTCGACCCGCAAGTACATCCTCGAGCATTGGCAGGCGGTGCATGACGCCACCGGCCAACCGTTTCGTTTCGACGGCGCCATGCCTGACGGTTTCGTCTACGACACCGAGCCTGCCTGCCGCGCCCTGGTGACGGCACGTGAGCTGGACGAGGCGCGCATGTGGGGCCTGCTCAAGCTGATCCAGGCGTCGTTCTACCAGCAAGGCGTGGACGTTACCCGCGCCCCGCAGCTGGTGGAGCTGGCCGAACAGGCCGGCTTCGACCGTGAGACGTTCGCCCAGCGCTTTGCCGGGCATGACGCCCGCGCCGCCACCAGCGCCGATTTTGCCTGGGTGCAGGACCTGGGTATTGCCGGCTTCCCCACGCTGCTGGCCGAGCGCAACGGCCAGTTGGCCTTGCTGACCAACGGCTACCAGCCGCTGGACAGCCTGCAACCCTTGCTCGGCCGCTGGCTGCAGCAGGCCGCCTGTGCTTGATGTGCCCGGGTCGCCCGACCCGGTACCCGGGAAGCCCTCCGTTGTGCCTGATCGCCTGAGCTGGGCGGAAATCCGCCGCCTGGCCCTGCACCACAAGAAAGCCCTGTGGACTGCCAACCTGGTGGCGGTGCTCGCGGCCCTGTGCAGCGTGCCCATTCCGTTGCTGCTGCCGCTGCTGGTGGATGAGGTGTTGCTGGGCCGCGGCGATGCGGCGCTGAAGTGGATGAACCAGTTCTTGCCCGCCGGCTGGCAGGTGGCGGCAGGTTATATCGGCTTGATGCTTGCCTTCACCCTGAGCCTGCGCCTGGCGGCGCTGGCCTTCAACGTGGTGCAGGCCAAGCTGTTTGCCGGGTTGGCCAAGGATATCGTCTACCGCCTGCGCATCCGCCTGATCGAGCGGCTCAAGCGCATTTCACTCAAAGAATACGAAAGCCTGGGCAGCGGCACGGTGACCACGCACCTGGTCACCGACCTGGACACCCTCGACAAGTTCGTCGGCGAAACCCTCAGCCGCTTTTTGGTGGCGGTGCTGACGCTTACCGGCACTGCCGCCATATTGATGTGGATGCACTGGCAGCTGGCGTTGTTGATCCTGCTGTTCAACCCGCTGGTGATCTACTTCACCGTGCAGTTGGGCAAGCGCGTCAAGCACCTGAAAAAGCTCGAGAACGACAGCACCGCGCGCTTCACCCAGGCGCTGAGCGAGACCCTCGACGCCATCCAGGAGATCCGTGCCGGCAACCGCCAGGGCTACTTCCTCGGCCGCCTGGGCCTGCGCGCCCGCGAAGTGCGCGACTACGCCGTGGCCTCGCAGTGGAAGAGCGACGCCAGCGGGCGTGCCAGCGGGCTGTTGTTCCAGTTCGGCATCGATATCTTCCGCGCCGCGGCCATGCTCACCGTGCTGTTCTCCGACCTGTCCATCGGCCAGATGCTGGCGGTGTTCAGCTACCTGTGGTTCATGATCGGCCCGGTGGAGCAACTGCTCAACCTGCAGTACGCCTACTACGCCGCCGGCGGCGCCCTGAGCCGGCTCAACGAGCTGCTGGCGCGGGCCGACGAGCCGCAGTACCCGGCGGCCAGCGACCCCTTTGCAGGGCGCCAGACGGTGGGTATCGAGGTGCGCGACCTGCGCTTCGCCTACGCCGACGAGCCGGTGCTGGACCAGCTGAACCTGGCCATTGCCCCGGGCGAGAAGGTGGCCATCGTCGGTGCCAGCGGTGGCGGCAAGAGCACCCTGGTGCAACTGTTGCTGGGGCTGTACAGCGCCCAGGCCGGGACCATCCGCTTTGGGGGCGCGAGCCTGCAGGAAATCGGCCTTGAGACCCTGCGCGAAAACGTGGCGGTGGTGCTGCAGCACCCGTCGCTGTTCAACGACAGCGTGCGCGCCAACCTGACCATGGGCCGCGACTGCACCGACGAAGCCTGCTGGCAGGCGCTGCGCATCGCCCAGCTGGATGCCACCATCGCTGCGCTGCCCCAGGGGTTGGACAGTGTGGTCGGGCGTTCCGGCGTGCGTCTGTCGGGCGGGCAGCGCCAGCGCCTGGCCATAGCCCGCATGGTATTGGCCGAGCCCAAGGTGGTGATTCTGGATGAGGCCACTTCGGCGCTGGATGCTGCCACCGAGTACAACCTGCACCAGGCGTTGGCGCGTTTTCTGGTCGGGCGTACCACGCTGATCATCGCCCACCGGCTGTCGGCGGTTAAACAGGCCGACCGGGTGCTGGTGTTCGATGGCGGGCATGTGGCCGAGGATGGCGACCACCAGCAGCTGATTGCCGAGGGTGGGTTGTATGCCAAGTTGTACGGGCACTTGCAGCAAACCTGAGCCTGGCCCTTGTAGGAGCGGCCTTGTGTCGCGAAAGGGCTGCGCAGCAGCCCCGGCGATTTCACATGATGCCAAGATCCCGGGACCGCTGCGCGGTCCATCGCGACACAAGGCCGCTCCTACAGGGGGCGTGCGCGATTTCCCCGCCCGCAAAATCCCCGTCACACGCATGGCAAATGGCCTACGCTGAGCGTTGTCTAGGTCGATTCGTGCCTTATCTGCCGCAGTGACAGGGATTACATGACGGGAAATCGGACTCTCGAGGCGCCAAGGCTGCTGGGCATCATCTGGCCGTTCGTCGCTGTTGTGGTGTTCCAGGTGCTGCTGGGCAGCGCCAGCCTTTATGCCTTGTCGGCAGTGCGCGCCTACGTGGCGGGCGAGAGCCTGTGGTCCAAGGCGCAGAAGGACGCCATCTACTACCTGAGCCTGTACGCCGACGACCGCCACCCGCTGACCTACCAGCGCTACCGCCAGGCCATTCTGGTGCCCCAGGGCGACCACGACCTGCGCGTGGCCCTGGACCTGCCCCAGCCCGATCTGGACGCCGCGCGCAAGGGCATTTTGCAGGGCGGCAACCACCCCGACGACGTCGCCCGGATCATCTGGTTCTACCGCAACTTTCGCCAGGTCAGCTATTTACAGACCGCCATCGACTACTGGGATGTCGGCGACGACTACCTGCGCCAGCTCGATGTGCTGGCCGGGCAGATGCGCGATGGCTTTGCCAGCGGCGAGGCCGATGCCCGCCAGGTGGCCGAATGGAAGGCGCGCATCGTTGCCATCAACGACGGCGTGACCCCGGCCGCCAAGGCCTTCAGTGACGCGCTGGGCGAAGGCTCACGCATGCTGCTGCGGGTGCTGATGATCACCAACCTGGTCACAGCGCTGTTTTTGATCGCCATGGCTTGGCGCCGCTCAGGCAAGCTGCTGGCCCAGCGCCAGGCCTTCGCCACCGCATTGCAGGAAGAAAAGGAGCGGGCGCAGGTTACCCTGGAGTCGATCGGCGATGCGGTGATTACCACCGATGTCGATGGCTGCATCGCCTACATGAACCCCGCGGCCGAGCAACTGACCCACTGGCAGGCGGCCCAGGCTGAAGGGTTGCCGCTGGCGGCGCTGTTCAGCCTGCTCGACGAAAATGCCGAGAAAGACAGCCGTACCCTGGTCGAGCAGGTGCTCAGCGGCAGCCTCAAGGGCGGCGCCGAGCACGCCCGGCTGATCCAGCGCCTGGATGGCAGTACGGTGTCGGTCAACCTGGTCGGCTCGCCGATTCTTACCGACGGCCAGGTCAGCGGCATTGTCGTCGTGCTGCATGACATGACCCAGGAGCGCCAGTACATCGCCAACCTGTCGTGGCAGGCCACCCACGACGCCCTGACCGGGCTGGCCAACCGCCGCGAGTTCGAGTACCGCCTGGAGCAGGCGCTGAACAGCCTGTCGCGCCAGGCCGGCCGGCATTCGCTGATGTTCCTCGACCTCGACCAGTTCAAGCTGGTCAACGACACCTGCGGCCACGCCGCCGGCGACGAGCTGCTGCGGCACATTTGCGCCGTGCTGCAATCGGGCCTGCGCGAGGGGGATACGTTGGCGCGCCTTGGCGGCGACGAGTTTGGCGTGCTGCTGGAAAACTGCCCGTCGGAGCAGGCCGAACGCATCGCCGAACAGCTGCGCCAAGCCGTGCAGAGCCTGCATTTTGTGTGGAAGGGCAGGCCGTTCGTCACCACCGTGAGCATTGGCCTGGTGCATATCGCCCAGGCGCCCAGCACGCTGGAGGCTTCGCTGCGCGCCGCCGACATGGCCTGCTACATGGCCAAGGAGAAGGGCCGCAACCGGGTGCAGGTGTACCACGCCGATGACAGCGAGCTATCCATGCGCTTTGGCGAGATGGCCTGGATCCAGCGCCTGCACGTGGCCCTTGAAGAGAACCGCTTCTGCCTGTACGCCCAGGAAATCGCCCCGCTGAAGGCCATGGAGGGCGCCGGCCATATCGAGATTCTGCTGCGCCTGCACGATGAAAGCGGCCGCACCATCCTGCCCGACAGTTTCATCCCCGCCGCCGAGCGTTACGGGCTGATGACCGCGCTGGACCGCTGGGTGGTGCGCAGCGTGTTCCAGGTGATTCGCCAGTGCCTGGACGAAGGCCGCGAGGGGCCGCTGGCCATGTGTGCGATCAACCTGTCGGGCACCAGCATCGGCGATGACAAGTTCCTCGAGTACCTGCAGCGGCTGTTTGGCGAGTTCGATATACCGCCGCGCTTAATCTGTTTTGAAATAACCGAGACCAGCGCTATCGCGAATTTGGGAAGCGCTATTCGCTTCATCAATGAATTGAAGGGCCTGGGTTGCAAGTTCTCGCTGGACGATTTCTGCGCCGGAATGTCGTCATTCGCGTATTTGAAACATTTGCCAGTAGACTTCCTGAAGATCGACGGAAGTTTCGTCAAAGACATGCTCGACGACCCGATCAACCGGGCGATGGTCGAAGTGATCAACCACATCGGCCACGTCATGGGCAAGCGGACCATTGCCGAGTTCGTCGAGACGCCGCTGATCGAGCAGGCCTTGCAGGAAATCGGCGTCGATTACGCCCAGGGCTACCTGATCGAACGCCCGCAGGTGTTCACCTGCGACAGCCTGCAGCGCCAACGGATTGCAGCGAGGCCCCTGTTGCACAGGGCGCCAGGGACCTTTCGCTGAGCAATGACGGTAAATCACAGGGAATCAAGGAGCTGACAGTGATTGACGCGTTCGTACGGATCGGGCCCTTGATGGACCCGGCCAGTTATCCGGATTGGGCCCAGCAACTGATCGAAGATTGCCGCGAGAGCAAGCGCCGGGTGGTGGAGCATGCGTTCTACCAGCGTTTGCGCGACGGCCAACTGCGCCCGGCGACCATCCGCCAGTACCTGATCGGTGGCTGGCCGGTGGTGGAGCAGTTCTCGCTGTACATGGCTCACAACCTGCAAAAGACCCGCTACGGCCGCCATGCCGGTGAGGACATGGCGCGGCGCTGGCTGATGCGCAACATCCGCGTCGAGCTCAACCACGCCGACTACTGGGTGCACTGGTGCCAGGCCCATGGCATCCACCTGCGCGACCTGCAGGCCCAGGAGGTGCCGCCGGAGCTCAACGGCCTCAACGACTGGTGCTGGCGGGTGTGCGCCACCGAGTCGCTGGCGATTGCGATGGCGGCCACCAATTACGCCATCGAGGGCGCCACGGGTGAGTGGGCGGCGGTGGTGTGTGCAGGTGACACCTACGCACAGGGTTTTGCCGACGAAGACCGCAAGCGGGCGATGAAGTGGCTGAAGATGCATGCCCAGTATGACGATGCGCACCCCTGGGAGGCGCTGGAAATCATCTGCACCCTGGCCGGCGAAAACCCCACGCTGGGGTTGCGCACCGAACTGCGCCGGGCGATCTGCAAGAGCTACGACTGCATGTTCCTGTTCCTGGAACGCTGCATGCAACTGGAGGGGCGCCAGCAGGGGCACCTGCGCCCGGCACTGGCGGCGGGCTGAAAAAGCATCGCGGGGCAAGCCCGCTCCCACGATATCCCGTGGGAGCGGGCTTGCCCCGCGATAGCGATTACTGCGCGTTCAGCGCCTGCCCGTTCACATCCTTGCTGTCCGGCCCCATCAGGTACAGGTACACCGGCATGATCTCTTCAGGCAGCGGGTTGTTCTGCGGGTTCTCGCTGGGGTAGGCCTGGGCGCGCATCGCCGTGCGGGTGGCGCCGGGGTTGATGCTGTTGGAGCGCACCGGGGCCACGCCTTCGAGCTCGTCGGCCAGCGTCTGCATCAGGCCTTCGGTGGCGAACTTCGACACGCCATAAGCACCCCAGTAGGCCCGGCCCTTGCGCCCGACGCTGCTCGAGGTGAACACCACCGAGGCGTCCTCCGACAGCTTGAGCAGCGGCAGCAGGGTGCTGGTGAGCATGAAGGTGGCGTTGACGTTGATGTGCATCACGCGCATGAAGTTGTCGCCCGACAGCTGCTCGGTGGGCGTGCGCGGGCCGATGATCGAAGCGTTGTTGAGCAGCCCGTCAAGGCGGCCGAACTGGTCTTCGATCATCACCGCCAGCTCGTCGTACTGGTGGGGCAGGGCGGTTTCCAGGTTGAACGGGATCACCACCGGTTGCGGGTGGCCGGCGGCTTCGATCTGGTCGTAGACCTCGTTCAGGTTGGCCTCGGTCTTGCCCAGCAGCAGCACGGTGGCGCCCAGGGCGGCATAGGCCTTGGCGGCGGCGGCGCCGATGCCGCGGCCGGCGCCGGTAACCAGGATGATACGGCCCTTGAGCAGGTCGGGGCGGGCGGTGTAGTCGAACATGTGATGTGTCCTTGAAATCTGTGGACGACGCATTCCCTGTAGGAGCGGGCTTGCCCGCGATGGGGCCCGGTCAGGCAAAACGCTTGCCTGATCGATTGCAATCGCAGGCAAGCCCGCTCCTGCAGAGAATGGCGTCAGGCCTGGGAAGTCAGCAGCCGCACAGCGCGCTGTCGATCACCTTGCGCAGTTCCAGCGGGTGGTCCACCACCACGTCGGCGCCCCAGTTGTTGGGGTTGTCCTCGGGGTGAATATAGCCATAGCGCACGGCGGCGGTGCGGGTGCCGGCATCGCGGCCGGACTCGATGTCACGCAGGTCGTCACCGACGAACAAGACGCTGGCCGGGTCCAGGTTCAGGGTCTTGCAGGCCAGGATCAGCGGCTCGGGGTCGGGCTTGCTGTTTTTCACGTGGTCGGGGCAGATCAGCAGCGCCGAACGCTCGGCCAGGCCCAGCTGCTGCATGATCGGCTCGGCGAAGCGCACCGGCTTGTTGGTGACCACGCCCCACAGCAGGTTGCCGCGCTCGATGTCGGCCAACAGCTCCGGCATGCCGTCGAACAGCTTGCTGTGCACCGCGCAGTCGCGCTGGTAGCGCTCGAGAAACTCCAGGCGCAGGGCCTCGAAGCCCTCGCTGTCGGGCTCGATGGCAAAGGTGGCGGCCACCATGGCGCGGGCGCCACCGGAGATCACCTCGCGAATGCGCGTGTCGTCAACCGCCGGCAGGCCGCGCTCGGCGAGCATCGCCTGGCAGATGGCGATGAAGTCCGGCGCGGTGTCCAGCAGGGTGCCGTCCATGTCGAAGAGTACAGCTTGCAGGCGCATGCTCATTCCTCGCGCAGGGTCTGGATCATGTAGTTGACGTCGACGTCGGTGCTCAGCTTGTAGTGCTTGGTCAGCGGGTTGTAGGTCAGCCCGACGATATCCTTCACTTCAAGACCGGCAACGCGGCTCCAGGCGCCAAGCTCCGAGGGGCGGATGAACTTCTTGAAGTCGTGGGTGCCGCGCGGCAGCATCTTGAGGATGTACTCGGCGCCGATTATCGCCAGCAGGTAGGCCTTGGGGTTGCGGTTGATGGTGGAGAAGAACACCTGCCCGCCGGGCTTGACCATGCGGTAGCAGGCGCGGATCACCGACGAGGGGTCGGGCACGTGCTCGAGCATCTCAAGGCAGGTGACCACGTCGAATTGCTCGGGCATTTCTTCGGCCAGGGCTTCGGCGGTGATCTGCCGGTACTCCACCTGCACGCCAGACTCCAGCTGGTGCAACTGGGCCACCGCCAGCGGCGCCTCGCCCATGTCGATACCGGTGACGGTGGCGCCGCGCTGGGCCATGGCTTCGCTGAGGATGCCGCCGCCGCAACCGACGTCCAGCACTTTTTTGCCGGCGAGGCTGACGCGCTCGTCGATCCAGTTGACCCGCAGCGGGTTGATGTCGTGCAGTGGCTTGAACTCGCTCTCGCGGTCCCACCAGCGGTGGGCCAGGGCTTCGAACTTGGCGATTTCGGCGTGGTCGACGTTGCTCATCTGAACAGTCCTCTGAAACTCATGTAAATAGTGCACTGGGCGCCAGCCTGGGCTGGCGGCCGGTCATTCCTGGCGCCCGTTGATGCGGGCGCCCCAGGCGCGGGCGGTATTGGCCAGCGCGGTTTCATCCATTTGCGTCAGGTGCCGGTCCAGCAGCAGTGGCTGGCCGGCGACCCAGACGTCTTTGACGCAGTCACGGCCGGTGGCGTAGATCAGTTGCGACACCGGGCAGTGCACCGGCTGCTGCAGCAAGCCGTTGAGGTCGAAGGCGACCACATCGGCGGCCTTGCCCACTTGCAGCGAACCGGTAACGGCCTCAAGGCCCAGCGCCCGGGCGCCATTGAGGGTGGCCATACGCAGCGCGCGGTGGGCGTCCAGCGCGGTGGCGCTGCCGGCCACGGCCTTGGCCAGCAGGGCCGCGGTGCGGGTTTCGCCGAGCAGGTCGAGGTCGTTGTTGCTGGCTGCGCCATCGGTGCCCACGGCCACGTTGACCCCGGCTTGCCACAGGCGTTCGACCGGGCAGAAGCCGCTGGCCAGCTTGAGGTTGCTTTCCGGGCAGTGAACCACGCTGGTGTTGCTTTCTACCAGCAGGGCCAGATCGTCGTCGCTGACCTGGGTCATGTGCACCGCCTGCAGGTTGGGCCCCAGCAGGCCCAGGCGGGCGAGGCGCGCCAATGGGCGTTCGCCGCTGTCGGCGACGGCCTGCTCGACTTCGCCGGCGGTTTCGTGGATGTGCATGTGCACCGGGGCATCCAGCTGGTCGGCGACCACGCGGATTTTTTCCAGGCTGGCGTCGCTCAGGGTGTAGGGCGCGTGGGGGCCGAGGGCGACGCTGATACGCGGGTGGTGGCGCAGGTCGCCGAACAGTTCGATGGCCTGGTGCAGGCCTTCTTCCGGGGTGCGCGCGCCGGGGATCGGGAAGTCCAGCAGCGGTGCGGCGATTTGCGCGCGGATACCGCTGCGGTGTACCCGGTCACAGGCTTCACGGGGGAAGAAGTACATGTCGGCAAAGCAGGTGATGCCGCCCTTGAGCTGCTCGGCGATGGCAAGGTCGGTGCCGTCGCGCACGAAGGCTTCGTCGACCCAGCGCCCTTCGGCCGGCCAGATGTGCTCCTTGAGCCAGGTCATCAGCGGCAGGTCGTCGGCCAGGCCGCGGAACAGGGTCATGGCGGCGTGGCCGTGGGCGTTGATCAGCCCTGGAGTGAGCAGGCAACCCGGCAGTTCGCGCACTTGCAGCGCTTGCGGGGCGCGTTCGCGCGGCCCGAGCCAGGCGATCAGGCCGTCGCGGATGCCCAGCGCATGGCCTTCGAACACCACGCCGGCCGGCTCCACGGGCACCAGCCAGGCAGGTACCAGCAGCAGGTCGAGAGGGGGAGTGGGGCTGGGCATGCGGGGCATCTACCTGGGCGCTGTCGGTTAAACGCGCAGTATACCCGAGCACCCGTTGCCGAGGGTCGCTATAATCGCCGGCTTTTCATGGCCGGGTAACGGGAAATGGCGATGCGCGAGCAACTCTTGGCAGCAGAGACGGTGACAGGCATCGCGTGGCGCGACGGCGTGCTGCACCTGCTTGACCAGCGCCTGCTGCCGCTCGAGCAGGATTGGCTGGCGTGCAGCGACGTGGCGCAGGTGGCCGAGGCGATCGGCGACATGGTCGTGCGCGGCGCCTCGGCCATCGGCATTTGCGCCGCCTATGGGCTGGTGTTGGCGCTGCGCCAGCGCCTGGCCGAGGGCGAGGGCTGGGAAGAGGCGCTGGAAGAAGACTTTTTGCTGCTGGGCGAGGCCCGCCCGACGCCGGCCAACCTGTTCTGGGCGCTCAACCGCATGCGTGAGCGCCTGCAGCGGGTGCGCCCTGATGAAGACCTGCTGGCGGTGATGGAGGCCGAGGCAGTGGCCATCCATGACAGCGACCGCGAGGCCAACCTGACCATGGCCCAGTTTGGCCTGGAGCAGATGCGCAAGCACCAGGGCAGCGAGCAGGCCCTGCTCACTCACGGCAATGCCGGGGCGCTGGGCAGTGGCGGCTTTGGCACTGCGCTGGCGGTGATCCGTGCTGCGGCAATGGAGGGCATGGTCGAGCAGGTGTATGTGTGCGAAACCCGCCCCTGGCTGCAGGGCTCGCGCCTGACGGCCTGGGAGTTGGCGGTGGACGGCGTGCCGGTGGCGGTGGTCGCCGATGCTGCGGCCGGGCACCTGATGAAGACCAAGGGCGTCACCTGGGTGGTGGTCGGTGCCGACTGCATCGCCGCCAATGGCGACGTGGCGGCGAAGATCGGCACTTATCAGCTGGCGGTGATCGCCATGCACCATGGCCTGCGCTTCATGGTGGTGGCGCCGAGCAGCAGCATCGACCTGAACCTGCCCACCGGTGAGGACATCACCCTGGAAGTGCGCGGCGAGGAAGAGTTGCTGGAGGTGGAAGGTATGCAGGTGACGGCGGACATCGAGGCGTACAACCCGGTGGTGGATGTGACACCGGCCGACCTGATCGATGTGATCGTCACCGAGAAGGGCGTGGTCGAGCGGCCGGATGTGCTCAAAATCGCCCAGTTGATGTGCCGCAAGCGCCTGCATTGAAGGCATGCGATACCTGTTGCGGTGAAGCGGGGCTGCTGCGCAGCCCATCGCGGGCAAGCCCGCTCCTGCAGGTGCAGTGCATGGCTTGCGAGGGGGTGGCTGGGCATCCATTCGGATGGGCTTTTGATCAGCGCTGCGGCCCCTTGCCATATCTCCCATGCGCCAAGGCTTTGTGGTAACATCCGGCAGTTTCCAAGGCCGCCCATGTGTGCGGCCTTCATTGCGCAGATCCATGGCACAACTCATTGATTTGTCGTATGTCGTCGCACCTACCTAACGCTGCGGCGGCGAGCTTCGTTCGTCCTTCGAGGGATCAGGCGAAGTTTCACCAGAAAAAGGAATCAGGCTTCTCATGGGCGAACTGGCCAAAGAAATCCTCCCGGTCAATATCGAAGACGAACTGAGACAGTCTTACCTCGACTACGCGATGAGCGTGATTGTCGGGCGAGCGCTGCCCGATGCACGTGACGGCTTGAAGCCCGTGCATCGCCGCGTGCTGTACGCGATGAGCGAACTGGGCAACGACTGGAACAAGCCGTACAAGAAATCCGCCCGTGTGGTCGGTGACGTGATCGGTAAGTACCACCCGCACGGCGACACCGCCGTGTACGACACCATCGTGCGGATGGCGCAGCCGTTCTCGCTGCGCTACCTGCTGGTCGATGGCCAGGGCAACTTCGGTTCGGTGGACGGCGACAACGCCGCGGCCATGCGATACACCGAAGTACGCATGACCAAGCTGGCCCACGAGCTGCTGGCCGACCTGCATAAAGAGACCGTCGACTGGGTGCCAAACTACGACGGCACCGAGCAGATCCCGGCGGTCATGCCGACCAAGATCCCCAACCTGCTGGTCAACGGCTCCAGCGGTATCGCCGTGGGCATGGCCACCAACATTCCGCCGCACAACCTGGGCGAAGTGATCGACGGCTGCCTGGCGCTGATCGACAATTCGGACATCACGGTCGATGAGCTGATGCAGTTCATCCCGGGGCCGGACTTCCCGACCGCCGGCCAGATCAACGGCCGTCAGGGCATCATCGATGCCTACCGCACCGGCCGTGGCCGCATCTACATGCGTGCGCGCTCGATCATCGAGGACATCGACAAGGTCGGTGGTCGCCAGCAGATCGTCGTCACCGAGCTGCCGTACCAGCTGAACAAGGCGCGGCTGATCGAGAAAATCGCCGAGCTGGTCAAAGAGAAGAAGATCGAAGGCATCACCGAGCTGCGCGACGAGTCCGACAAGGACGGCATGCGCATCGTCATCGAGCTGCGTCGCGGCGAGGTGCCGGAGGTGGTGCTGAACAACCTCTACCAGCAAACCCAGCTGCAGAGCGTGTTCGGTATCAACATCGTTGCCCTGATCGACGGTCGCCCGCGCCTGCTCAACCTCAAGGACCTGCTTGAAGCGTTCGTCCGTCACCGCCGCGAAGTGGTGACCCGGCGTACCGTGTTCGAGCTGCGCAAGGCCCGCGAGCGTGGCCACATTCTTGAAGGCCAGGCGGTTGCGCTGTCGAACATCGACCCGGTCATCGCCATGATCAAGGCTTCGCCGACGCCGTCCGAGGCTAAAGAAGCGCTGGTCAGCACTGCCTGGGAATCCAGCGCCGTGCAGGTGATGGTCGAGCGCGCCGGTGCCGAGTCGTGCCGCCCGGAAGACCTGCCCGAGCAATACGGCCTGCGTGATGGCAAGTATTACCTGTCGCCGGAACAGGCCCAGGCGATTCTTGACCTGCGCCTGCACCGCCTGACGGGCCTTGAGCACGAGAAGCTGCTGGCCGAGTACCAGGAAATCCTCGAGCAGATCGGCGAGCTGATCCGCATTCTCAGCAGCGCCACGCGCCTGATGGAAGTGATCCGCGAAGAACTCGAAGCGATCCGTGCCGAGTACGGCGATGCGCGTCGCACCGAAATTCTCAATGCCAGCCACGACCTCAACTACGGCGATATGATCCCCGAAGAAGAGCGTGTGGTGACCATCTCCCACGGTGGCTATGCCAAGACCCAGCCGCTGTCTGCCTACCAGGCCCAGCGCCGCGGCGGCAAGGGCAAGTCGGCCACCGGCGTCAAGGACGAGGACTACATCGAGCACCTGCTGGTCGCCAACAGCCACGCCACCCTGTTGCTGTTCTCCAGCAAGGGCAAGGTGTACTGGAAGAAGACCTACGAAATCCCTGAAGCGTCCCGCGCTGCCCGTGGCCGCCCGCTGGTGAACCTGCTGCCGCTTGAAGAGGGCGAGCGCATCACCGCGATGCTGCAGATCGACCTTGAAGCGCTGCAGCAGCACGCCGACCCTGAGGAAGAGCTGGAAGACAGCGACGACAGCGTGCTCGAGGGCGAGCTGGTCGAAGTCGAGGAAATCGACGAAGAAGACGGCGACACCCTTGAGTGGGCCGCCGACCCGACTGGCGCCTACATCTTCATGGCCACCGCCTCCGGTACCGTCAAGAAGACCCCGCTGGTGCAGTTCGCCCGTCCGCGCTCCAACGGTTTGATCGCGCTCAAGCTCAAGGAAGGTGACACCCTGATCGCCGCCGCCATTACTGACGGCGCCAAGGAAGTCATGATGTTCTCCGACGCGGGCAAGGTGATCCGCTTCGCCGAGAGCGTGGTGCGTGAAATGGGCCGTACCGCCCGTGGTGTGCGCGGCATGAAGCTGGGCAAGGGCCAGCAGATCATTTCGATGCTGATCCCAGAGTCCGGCGCGCAGATCCTCACCGCCTCCGAGCGAGGCTTCGGCAAGCGTACCCCGCTGTCCAAGTTCCCGCGGCGCGGCCGTGGTGGCCAGGGCGTGATCGCCATGGGCACCAAGGGGCGCAACGGCTTGTTGATCGGCGCCATCCAGGTGCAGGAAGGCGAGGAGATCATGCTGATTTCCGACCAGGGCACCTTGGTGCGCACGCGGGTCGGTGAGGTGTCCAGTCTGGGTCGTAACACCCAGGGTGTGACGCTGATCAAGCTGGCCAGCGACGAGACGCTGGTGGGCCTGGAGCGAATCCAGGAGCCTTCCGAGGATGAGCTCGACGATATCGTCGAGGGCGAGGAGGCCGACACCGACGCGCTGGATGCGGCAGGTGAGGATGGCGCCGGCGCCGAAGAGGCACCGCAGGAATAAGCAAGTGCACTACCCGAACGGGGCGACCAAGGTCGCCCCGTTTGACTGATTACGGCAGGCAACGCTGAACGCTTGTAGGAGCGGCCTTGTGTCGCGAAAGGGCTGCGAAGCGGCCCCAGGTTTCGGCGTTACTGCAAAGAGCTGGGGCTGCTGCGCAGCCCTTCGCGACACAAGGCCGCTCCTACAGGGTGGGTGGGGCCTGCAAGAAACGATTTGTTCTATTTGGCAGAGCGAGAGTGGATGTGAGCAAACGAGCCTTTAACTTCTGCGCAGGCCCTGCCGCGCTTCCAGACGCTGTGCTGCAGCGTGCCCAGGCCGAAATGCTGGACTGGCGTGGCAAGGGCTTGTCGGTGATGGAGATGAGCCATCGCAGCGACGACTACGTGGCCATCGCCGAAAAGGCCGAGCAGGACCTGCGTGACCTGCTGTCCGTCCCCTCCAACTACAAGGTGCTGTTCCTGCAGGGGGGCGCCAGCCAGCAGTTCGCCGAGATCCCGCTGAACCTGCTGCCGGAAAACGGCACCGCCGACTATGTCGAAACCGGCATCTGGTCGAAAAAGGCCATCGAAGAGGCTCGCCGTTTCGGTAGCGTTAACGTGGCGGCCAGCGCCAAGCCCTACGACTACCTGGCCATCCCCGGCCAGAACGAGTGGAAGCTGACCAAGAACGCTGCCTACGTTCACTATGCGTCCAACGAAACCATCGGTGGCCTGCAGTTCGACTGGGTGCCGGAAACCGCTGACGTGCCGCTGGTGGTAGACATGTCCTCGGACATTCTCTCGCGCCCGATCGATGTGTCGCAGTACGGCCTGATCTACGCCGGTGCGCAAAAGAACATCGGCCCGAGCGGCCTGGTGGTGGTGATCGTGCGTGAAGACCTGCTGGGTCACGCCCGCAGCAGCTGCCCGACCATGCTCGACTACAAGGTCTCGGCCGACAACGGCTCGATGTACAACACCCCGGCCACTTACTCCTGGTACCTCTCGGGCCTGGTGTTCGAGTGGCTCAAGGAGCAGGGTGGCGTCGAGGCCATGGAGCAGCGCAACCGCGCCAAGAAAGACCGCCTGTACGGCTTCATCGACAGCAGCGACTTTTACAGCAACCCGATCAGCCACAACGCCCGTTCGTGGATGAACGTGCCGTTCCGCCTGGCAGATGAGCGCCTGGACAAGTCCTTCCTGGCCGGTGCCGATGCTCGCGGCCTGCTCAACCTCAAGGGCCACCGTTCGGTCGGTGGCATGCGCGCCTCGATCTACAACGCCCTGGGCCAGGAGTCCGTCGAGGCTCTGGTGGCCTACATGGCCGAATTCGAGAAGGAGCACGGCTGATGTCCGAACAGGAACTCAAGGCACTGCGCGTTCGCATCGACAGCCTCGACGAGAAAATCCTCGAGCTGATCAGCGACCGTGCCCGTTGCGCCGAAGAAGTGGCGCGGGTCAAGACCGCCTCGCTGGCCGAGGGCGAAAAGCCGGTGTTCTATCGCCCCGAGCGTGAAGCAGCCGTGCTCAAGCGCGTGATGGAGCGCAACAAGGGCCCGCTGGGCAACGAAGAAATGGCGCGGTTGTTCCGCGAGATCATGTCCTCGTGCCTGGCCCTGGAAGAGCCGCTGAAAGTGGCCTATCTGGGCCCTGAGGGCACCTTCACCCAGGCTGCGGCCATGAAGCACTTCGGCCATGCCGTGGTCAGCCTTCCTATGGCGGCCATCGACGAGGTGTTCCGCGAAGTGGCGGCCGGCGCCGTCAACTTCGGCGTGGTGCCGGTGGAGAACTCCACCGAGGGTGCGGTCAGCCACACCCTGGACAGCTTCCTCGAGCACGACATGGTGATCTGTGGCGAAGTCGAGCTGCGTATCCACCACCACCTGCTGGTGGGCGAGAACACCAAGACCAACAGCATCACCCGCATCTATTCGCACGCCCAGTCGCTGGCCCAGTGCCGCAAGTGGCTGGACGCGCACTACCCGAACGTCGAGCGTATTGCCGTTTCGAGCAATGCCGAGGCGGCCAAGCGGGTTAAAGGCGAGTGGAACTCTGCGGCGATCGCCGGCGACATGGCAGCCAACCTGTACGGTTTGACCCGCCTGGCCGAGAAGATCGAAGACCGCCCGGACAACTCCACGCGCTTCTTGATGATCGGTCAGCAGGAAGTGCCGCCGACCGGCGACGACAAGACCTCGATCATCGTCTCCATGAGCAACAAGCCAGGTGCTTTGCACGAGCTGCTGGTGCCGTTCCACGAGAACGGTATCGACCTGACCCGCATCGAGACCCGCCCGTCGCGCAGCGGCAAGTGGACCTACGTGTTCTTCATCGACTTCGTCGGCCACCACCGCGATCCGTTGATCAAGGCGGTGCTGGAGCAGATCAGCCAGGAGGCTGTGGCGCTGAAGGTGCTGGGGTCGTATCCGAAAGCGGTGCTCTGAGCTGGACTGCAATCGCCGGCAAGCCGGCTCCTGCAGGATTGTGTAGGAGCCGGCTTGCCGGCGATGGGCCTTACCAAGATTTCTGAACAGGGTTCGCACTCGTGGTCAATGCTGTAACAAACAACTCTGCGCCAATCATCAACCGCCTGGTCGTGGTTGGCCTGGGCTTGATCGGTGGCTCCTTCGCCAAGGGCCTGCGTGAAAGCGGGCTGTGCCGCGAAGTGGTCGGCGTCGACCTGGACGCCGAGTCACGCAGGCAGGCCGTGGTGCTGGGCGTGGTCGACCGTTGCGAGGCCGAACTCGCAGCGGCCTGCGTCGGTGCCGATGTGATCCAGCTGGCGGTGCCGATTCTGGCCATGGAAAAGCTGCTGGCGCGCTTGGCGCAGCTGGACCTGGGTCGGGCGGTCATCACCGATGTCGGCAGCGCCAAGGGCAATGTCGTGCGCGCCGCCCGCGAGGCCTTCGCCTCGGGGCTGTCGCGCTTCGTCCCGGGCCACCCCATCGCCGGCTCCGAGCAAAGCGGGGTGGAGGCCTCCAATGCCGCGCTGTTCCGCCGCCACAAGGTCATCCTCACGCCGCTGGCAGAAACCGACCCGGCCGCCCTGGCCTTGGTCGACCGCCTGTGGCGCGCGCTGGATGCCGACGTCGAGCACATGCCGGTGGAGCGCCATGACGAAGTCCTGGCTGCCACCAGTCACCTGCCGCACCTGCTGGCGTTCGGCCTGGTCGATTCGCTGGCCAAGCGCAATGAAAACCTGGACATCTTCCGGTACGCTGCGGGGGGCTTTCGCGATTTCACGAGAATCGCCGGCAGCGACCCGATCATGTGGCACGACATCTTCCTCGCCAACCGGGAAGCGGTCCTGCGCACCCTCGATACATTTCGCAGCGACCTCGACGCCTTGCGCGACGCGGTCGATGCTGGGGACGGGCACCAACTGCTGGGTGTTTTCACCCGCGCCCGGGTTGCCCGCGAGCATTTCAGTAAAATCCTGGCCCGCCGGGCCTATGTGGACGCTATGAACGCCAACGACCTGATTTTCCTGGCCCAACCTGGTGGCCGCGTGTCCGGACGGATTCGCGTACCAGGCGACAAATCGATCTCCCATCGCTCGATCATGCTCGGCTCGCTGGCCGAAGGCACCACTGAAGTGGAAGGCTTCCTCGAAGGCGAGGACGCGCTCGCCACGCTGCAGGCCTTCCGCGACATGGGTGTGGTCATCGAAGGCCCGCACCACGGCCGCGTGACCATTCACGGTGTCGGCCTGCACGGCCTCAAGCCGCCGCCTGGCCCGCTGTATGTCGGCAACTCCGGCACTTCGATGCGCCTGCTGTCCGGCCTGCTGGCTGGCCAGTCGTTCGATGTGACCATGACCGGCGATGCCTCGCTGTCCAAGCGCCCGATGAACCGCGTGGCCAACCCGCTGCGGGAAATGGGCGCGGTGGTCGAGACCGGCCCTGATGGCCGCCCGCCACTGACCATTCGTGGTGGCAGCAAGCTCAAGGCCCTGACCTACACGCTGCCGATGGCCAGTGCCCAGGTCAAATCCTGCCTGCTGCTGGCTGGCCTGTACGCTGAGGGCAAGACCACCGTCACCGAGCCTGCGCCGACCCGCGACCATACCGAGCGCATGCTGCGCGGCTTCGGTTACTCGGTCGACAGCAACGGCCCGGTTGCCTCGCTGCAGTCCGGCGGCAAGCTGACCGCGACCCGCATCGAAGTGCCGGCGGATATCTCCTCCGCGGCGTTCTTCCTGGTGGCTGCGTCCATCGCCGAAGGTTCCGAGCTGGTGCTCGAGCACGTTGGCATCAACCCGACCCGTACCGGTGTCATCGACATCCTGCGCCTGATGGGCGGCGACATCACCCTGGAAAACCAGCGTGAAGTCGGCGGCGAGCCGGTGGCTGACCTGCGTGTGCGCGGGGCCAAGCTCAAGGGTATCGACATCCCCGAACAGCTGGTGCCGCTGGCTATCGATGAGTTCCCGGTGCTGTTCGTCGCAGCGGCCTGCGCCGAAGGGCGTACCGTATTGCGTGGCGCCGAAGAGCTGCGGGTGAAGGAATCCGACCGCATCCAGGTAATGGCCGACGGCCTGATCACCCTGGGTGTGAAGTGCGAGCCGACTCCGGACGGCATCATCATCGACGGCGGCCAGATCGGCGGCGGTGAAGTGCACGGCCACGGCGACCACCGTATCGCCATGGCCTTCAGTGTTGCGTCGCTGCGCGCCAGTGCGCCGGTGCGCATCCATGACTGCGCCAACGTCGCCACCTCGTTCCCCAACTTCCTGGCGCTGTGCAAGGAAGTCGGCATTCGCGTCGCCGAAGAGGTCAAGCCGTGAATTCGCAAGCACCGGTCATCACCATCGACGGGCCGAGCGGCTCGGGCAAGGGCACCGTTGCCGGCCTGTTGGCCCGTGAGTTGGGCTGGCACCTGCTGGATTCCGGCGCGCTCTACCGGTTGCTGGCTTTCAATGCCAGCAACCACGGCGTCGACCTGACCAACGAAGAGCTGCTCACCAAGCTTGCCGCCCATCTGGATGTGCAGTTCATCGCCGCCCAGCCCGGCAAGCTTCAGCAGACCATCCTCGAGGGTGAGGATGTCAGCCAGGTGATCCGCACTGAAACCGTGGGCGCCGGTGCGTCCATGGTTGCTTCGCTGCCGGCGGTGCGTGATGCGCTGCTGGGGCGCCAGCGGGCGTTTCGCGAAATGCCAGGGCTGATCGCCGACGGCCGCGACATGGGCACCGTGGTGTTCCCCGACGCGCCGCTGAAGATCTTCCTCACCGCCAGTGCTGAGGAGCGTGCTCGTCGCCGTTACCTGCAGTTGAAGGGCAAGGGTGAAGATGTTAGTCTGTCGAGTCTGCTAGATGAGATCCGTGCACGCGATGAGCGTGACACCCAGCGCGCAGTGGCCCCGCTCAAGCCGGCGGCCGATGCCATTCAGCTGGATTCCACGGAGTTGTCCATCGAGCAGGTGCTGCAACGCATCAGAAGTGAGCTCGCCCTGCGCGATCTGGTCTGATGGAGAGGAGAGCAGGCAGGGGCACCAGTCAACGTCCTGTCAGCGCTTCTTAACTTAACGAAACCCACATTGTCTGGAATGTGGCTATGGGCGTTTGTTTCGCCCGAATCTACAGGAATTAAAATGAGCGAAAGCTTTGCAGAACTCTTTGAAGAAAGCCTGAAAACCCTCAATCTTCAGCCGGGTGCCATCATCACCGGTATCGTTGTCGACATCGACGGCGACTGGGTTACCGTACACGCTGGCCTGAAGTCCGAGGGCGTCATCCCGCTCGAGCAATTCATCAACGAAGCTGGCGAACTGTCCATCAAGGTCGGTGACGAAGTTCACGTTGCGCTGGACGCGGTCGAAGACGGCTTTGGCGAAACCAAGCTGTCCCGTGAAAAAGCCAAGCGCGCCGAGTGCTGGATTGTTCTGGAAGCTGCTTTCGCTGCCGAAGAAGTGGTCAAGGGCGTTATCAACGGTAAGGTTAAAGGCGGCTTCACTGTCGACGTTAACGGCATCCGTGCGTTCCTGCCGGGCTCCCTGGTTGATGTCCGCCCAGTGCGCGACACCACCCACCTCGAAGGCAAAGAGCTGGAATTCAAGGTCATCAAGCTGGACCAGAAGCGCAACAACGTTGTCGTTTCCCGTCGCAGCGTCCTGGAAGCCGAAAACAGCGCCGAGCGCGAAGCTCTGCTGGAAACCCTGCAGGAAGGCCTGCACATCAAGGGTATCGTCAAGAACCTCACCGATTACGGCGCATTCGTCGATCTGGGTGGCGTCGATGGCCTGCTGCACATCACCGACATGGCCTGGAAACGCATCAAGCATCCGTCGGAAATCGTCAACGTTGGCGATGAGATCGATGTCAAGGTCCTGAAATACGATCGCGAGAAAAACCGCGTATCGCTGGGTCTGAAGCAGCTGGGCGAAGACCCATGGGTTGCTATCAAGGCTCGCTACCCGGAAAACACCCGCGTCACCGCTCGTGTTACCAACCTGACCGACTACGGCTGCTTCGCTGAGCTGGAAGAAGGCGTTGAAGGCCTGGTGCACGTTTCGGAAATGGACTGGACCAACAAGAACATCCACCCGTCGAAAGTCGTTCAGGTTGGCGACGAAGTGGAAGTCATGGTTCTGGACATCGACGAAGAGCGTCGTCGTATCTCCCTGGGTATCAAGCAGTGCAAATCGAACCCATGGGAAGATTTCTCCGGCCAGTTCAACAAGGGTGACAAGATCACCGGTACCATCAAGTCGATCACCGACTTCGGTATCTTCATCGGCCTGGACGGCGGCATCGACGGTCTGGTTCACCTGTCCGACATCTCCTGGAACGAAGCTGGCGAAGAAGCCGTGCGTCGCTTCAAGAAGGGCGACGAGCTGGAAACCGTCATCCTGTCGGTTGACCCAGAGCGCGAGCGCATCTCCCTGGGCATCAAGCAGCTGGACTCCGATCCGTTCACTGACTACGTCGCGCAGAACGACAAGGGCGCTATCGTCAAAGGTATCGTCAAGGAAGTCGACGCCAAGGGTGCAATCGTCACTCTGGCCGATGACATCGAAGCTTCCCTGAAGGCTTCCGAAATCAGCCGTGACCGCGTTGAAGACGCCCGTAACGTGCTGAAGGAAGGCGAAGAGATCGAAGCCAAGATCATCAGCGTTGACCGCAAGTCCCGCGTTATCAGCCTGTCCATCAAGTCGAAGGACGATGCTGAAGAGCGCGAAGCCATCCAGAGCCTGAAAAACGCTCCGGAAGCGGCTGCCGATACCACCATGGCTGCGCTGCTGCGCGAAGCAATGGCCAAGCAGAACTGAGTTCTGTTTGATCGGTAAAAAAGGGTGGCCTTCGGGCCACCCTTTTTTTTGCCTGCATTTTCAGTCCAAACGCCATCACCCTGTAGGAGTCGGCTTGCCGGCGATAAGGCCGGGCCTGCGCCCTGCAAATGCCTCGGCACCACTCATTTTTAATCTGCCCATTCTTGAATTTTTTTGTTTAGTCAAGAACCACCCTGTTCAAATCCGCCGGAGCGTGCTACAAACTGGTTAAGCAATGATCTAGCTGCTTGATAACGAAGGGAAAAATATGACGAAGTCGGAGCTGATCGAACGTATTGTCACCCATCAGGGGCTGCTCTCGTCCAAGGACGTCGAGCTGGCCATCAAGACCATGCTTGAACAGATGTCGCAGTGCCTGGCCACGGGTGATCGCATCGAGATTCGTGGTTTTGGCAGCTTTTCTTTGCACTACCGCGCGCCGCGTGTAGGGCGTAACCCCAAGACCGGTCAGTCGGTCAGCCTCGAAGGCAAGTACGTGCCTCACTTCAAGCCCGGCAAGGAGTTGCGTGATCGGGTCAATGAAGAAGAAGAGCATGAGCTCACCTGAACATTTGAAGGAACAGACTGATGCGTAACCTCAAGCGCGCCTTGCTGGCGCTGTTCGTGCTGCTGTTGGCAGCCGTGGTGTTGTTTTTCGTGCTGGAGAACCAGCAGACCGTCTCCCTCGTGCTGTTCGGTTGGGCGGCGCCAGCGGTACCGGTGGCGGTGCTGGTGATCGCGGCCCTGGTGCTGGGCCTGGCAGTCGGCCCGTTGCTCGGGGCCTATGGGTTGATGCGCGGCAAGCGCAAGATCCGCGCTAGCGCACGGCAAGAAGCACTGGCTGGCAGCTGAAGCGACCTTTCCTACGAAAAGCGGCGGACTCGCGGCCTTTGTCGAAGCCGCGCAGGGTGACTTAATGGGGCACTTTTTCCCATGGTCGCAAAGGACTCTGCGCAATGCTTTTTCCCTGCATTTCCCATCATGGTGGCACTCGTGGTGTCACCGGCTCCTGTCATCAACTGCATCTCGATAGCGACCACAGCCTGCTGATTGACTGCGGGCTGGAGCAGGGGGCAGATGCCCGTGGTGCGTCACCCGGCCAGCTTGGTTTCGATATTTCCGGTATCCAGGCGCTGATCATCACCCATGTCCATCTCGACCATGTCGGTCGCATCCCGGCGCTGTTCGCCGCAGGCTTTCGTGGGCCGATCTTCTGCAGCGAGCCCTCGGCCAGGCTGTTGCCGCTGGTGCTGGAAGATGCCTACAAACTCGAGATCAGCCGCGAGCCTGCGCAGGTTGCCAGGTATCTGGCGTTTCTGCAGGAGCGTATCGTGCCGCTGGCCTTCGAGCGATGGCATGAGCTTGTCGAGCGGCCCGGCATGCGCTGTGCGATACGCCTTCAACGCGCCGGGCATCTGCTTGGCTCGGCCTATGTCGAGTGCGAGGTCGCGCTGGGCGAAGTTGCTACCCGGGTAGTGTTCTCGGGTGACCTGGGGGCGCCGGACAATCCGCTTTTGCGCCCGCTGGTGCCGCCGGAGCGCGCCGACCTGCTGGTGCTCGAGAGCGCCTATGGCGACCGCCTGCACCCGGACCGCAGCGAGCGGCGCAAGCGCCTGGAGGCGGCCATCGACCGGGCGTTGGCCGATGATGGCACCATCCTCATTCCGGCGTTCAGCCTGGGGCGCACCCAGGAGCTGCTCTACGAGCTTGAGGATATCCTGCACCGCAAAGCCTTGTTGAACGAGCCTGGGGGGAGGGTGGGGGGTAACTTTCGCGATTGGTCGCGGCTACCGGTGATTCTCGACTCGCCCTTGGCGCGGCGAATTACCGGTGTTTATCGGGAGCTGCACCAGTTCTGGCGCGCCGAGGCCAGTGGCCGTGTACTGCAGGGGCGCGAGCCGCTGGGGTTTCGCCAACTGATCACCATCGACAGCCATGCTCAGCACCAGCAGGTGGTGAACCACCTCAAAAGCACCGGGCGCCCGGCCATCGTCATTGCCGGCAACGGCATGTGTTCGGGCGGGCGCATCGTCAATTACCTCAAGGCCATGCTCGGTGACTCGCGGCATGAGGTGCTGTTCGTCGGTTACCAGGCCAAGGGCACACCGGGGGCGGTGATCCAGGCCAGTGAAGGAGCCGAAGGTTTCGTGCAGATCGACCTGGATGGGCAGATGTACCAGATACAGGCCAAGGTCACGACCTTGGCTGGCTATTCGGCGCATGCCGATCAGGAGGGGTTGGTGCGTTTCGCCTTGGGGGCGGGCGAGTCGGCAAGGCGTATCGTGTTGGTGCACGGTGAAGTTGTTGCAAAGCGACAGTTGGCTCGGGCTTTGCGTTTGCGCTACGCCAATGATGGAAGCAGGGTCGACATCGAAATTCCTGCATGAAGCCGTTTCGATGATGTCATTTGGCCTCTATTTCTTGCGGTTAGGGATTCCCCCGACAGTTGACAGTGTTTTTTCGGAAGCCTTCTGCGTTCGAAACGGGCATAATGCGCCGTTTCCGTCTTGGGTTGCCGTAGCGGACCAGGCGTTGCGGCAGCGCTGTAAAGCTTATGTAACAGCTTGAAAAGTCTCGCATTCTGGCGCGAGGGCCAATGGTGTGACCGACCGCAGTGTGTAACCACTACGGTAGCGGGCGCACGCCCCGTTGCCGCAAATACCGTTTTTAGTTTTAGAGAAGGGGAGTTTCATCGATATGTCGGTTATCAAGCAGGAATGCATCGCCAGGTTCAAGGGCAAGGAGGCGTTGATCGGCATCGTCGGGCTGGGCTATGTCGGTCTGCCACTGATGCTGCGCTACAACGCCATTGGCTATCGTGTGCTGGGTATCGATATCGACGAAGGCAAGGTAACCAACCTGAATGCCGGCAAGAGCTACATCGAGCACATCCCGGCGCAGAGCATTGCTGCCGCTCGTGGCAACGGCTTCGAGGCGACCACCGACTTCAGCCGCGTGGCCGAGTGTGATGCGCTGATCCTGTGCGTGCCGACGCCGCTGAACAAGTACCGCGAACCGGACATGAGCTTCGTCATCAACACCACCGAAGCCATCAAACCGTACTTGCGTGCCGGCCAGGTAGTCTCCCTGGAAAGCACCACCTACCCGGGTACCACCGAGGAAGAGCTGCTGCCACGTGTACAGGAAGGCGGCCTGGTGGTGGGGGAGAGTATCTTCCTGGTCTATTCGCCAGAGCGTGAAGACCCGGGTAACCCCAACTTTGAAACCCGCACCATCCCCAAGGTGATCGGCGGCCATACTCCGGCCTGCCTCGAGGTTGGCGTCGCGCTGTACGAGCAGGCCATCGACCAGGTGGTGCCGGTAAGCTCGACCAAAGCCGCAGAAATGACCAAGCTGTTGGAAAATATCCACCGTGCGGTCAACATCGGCTTGGTCAATGAAATGAAAGTGGTCGCTGACCGTATGGGCATCGACATCTTCGAAGTGGTCGATGCGGCTGCCACCAAGCCGTTCGGGTTCACCGCCTACTACCCTGGCCCGGGCCTGGGCGGCCACTGCATCCCGATCGACCCCTTCTACCTGACCTGGAAGGCCCGCGAATACGGCCTGCATACCCGTTTCATCGAGCTGTCCGGTGAAGTCAACCAGGCCATGCCCGAGTATGTGGTCAACAAGCTGATGGACGGCCTGAACAACAAGGCCAAGGCGCTCAAGGGCAGCAAGGTGCTGGTGCTGGGCATCGCCTACAAGAAGAACGTCGACGACATGCGCGAGTCGCCATCGGTCGAGATCATGGAGCTACTGGAAGCCAAGGGCTGCCAGGTCGCTTACAGCGACCCGCATGTGCCGGTATTCCCGAAAATGCGCGAGCACCACTTCGACCTTTCAAGCGTCAGCCTGACTGCCGAAAGCCTGGCTGGGTTCGATGCCGTGGTACTGGCCACCGACCATGACAAGTTCGATTACGAGCTGATCAGCCAGCATGCCCAGCTGGTGGTCGACAGCCGCGGCAAGTATCGCGCCCCGCAAGCCCACATCATCAAAGCCTGATTGCAGGAGTGTTGCAGTGAAACGTTTTGCTCTGGTCGGCGCTGCCGGCTACATCGCGCCACGCCACATGCGTGCAATCAAGGATACAGGCAACGAACTGGTGTCGGCCTACGATATCAATGATTCGGTCGGTATCATCGACAGCCTTTCGCCGCAGAGTGAGTTCTTCACCGAGTTCGAGCGCTTCATCGAGCATGCCTGGCAGCTCAAGCGCGACAGCGCAACCGCGCTGGACTATGTTTCGGTGTGCTCGCCCAACTACCTGCACCATGCCCACATTGCCGCCGGCCTGCGCCTTGGTTGTGACGTGATCTGCGAAAAGCCGCTGGTGCCGACGCCGGAAATCCTCGACGAACTGGCCCAAGTAGAGCGCGAAACCGGCAAACGGGTTTACAACATCCTGCAGCTTCGCCACCACAAGGCCATTCTCGACCTGAAGGAAAAGGTCGCCGGTGAGCAGCGCGACGGCAAGTACGATGTCGAACTGACCTACATCACCTCCCGCGGCAAGTGGTACATGGAGAGCTGGAAGGGCGACCCGCGCAAGTCGTTCGGTGTGGCTACCAACATCGGTGTGCATTTCTACGACATGCTGCATTTCATCTTCGGCAAGTTGCAGCGCAACGTGGTCCACTTCGCCAACGAGTTCAAGGCTGCCGGCTACCTCGAGTACGAGAAGGCTCGCGTGCGCTGGTTCCTGTCGATCGACGCCAATGACCTGCCGGACTCGGTCAAGGGCAAGAAACCGACTTATCGCTCCATTACCGTGGACGGCGAAGAAATGGAGTTCTCCGAGGGGTTCACCGACCTGCACACCACCAGCTACCAGGAAATCCTGGCCGGCCGTGGTTATGGCATCGAGGATGCACGCCACTGCGTCGAGACCGTCAACACCATCCGTTCGGCGAAAATCGAAGCGCCGAAGGACCAGGAAGGTCATCCGTTCGTCCACGCGCTGCTGCGCTGAGCGGACCATGAACAGCGGGTGGCCGGCCTTTTGGCCACCCGGCTCCCGAGACGTTCGCTTACAGGGCCGTGAATCAACGTGTCAAACCCCTCTCCCACAATGTCGAGCCCCGCTACTCCTACGCATGCGCAACACAGCGTCAGGCTGGATATCCAGGGGTTGCGCGCGGTCGCTGTACTGGCAGTACTGCTCTATCACGCCAATGCAGCCTGGCTGAAGGCAGGCTTTGTCGGGGTAGATGTATTCTTCGTCATTTCCGGTTTCATTATCACGGCATTGCTCACCGAGCGCAGTGCCAAGGTCGAGCTCGGCGCGTTCTACGCCAGCCGCATCAAGCGCATCCTGCCCGCCTACCTGGTCATGCTGGCGGTGGTCTGCGTGGTCTCGGCAGTCTTGCTGCTGCCTGCCGACTTTGCCCTGTTCTTCAAGAGTCTGAAGTCATCGGCGCTGTTCACCAGCAATCGCTACTTCGCCCATTTCGGTAGCTACTTCGCCCCCCAGGCCGATGAGTTGCCCCTGCTGCATACCTGGTCGCTGGCGATCGAAATGCAGTTCTACCTGTTTTTCCCGCTACTGATCGTTTTCACGCCCGCGCGGCGCCGGTCGTTGGTGCTGGCCTTGCTGGCCATGGCACTGTTTGCCTGGAGCGGTTACCGCAGCTTGCATGGCGACGCTTCCGGGGCGCTCTATTTCTCCCTGCTGGCCCGTATTCCCGAGTTTTTGCTGGGGGCGCTGGTTGCCGTGGCCCTGCGCCAGCGTGAGTTGCCAGGGTCGCTGGCGAACCTGGCCGGGCTGCTTGGGGTCGTGCTGCTGGCTTGTAGTTTCTGGCTGGTCGAAAAGGCCCGCTTCCCCGGTTTCTGGTCGCTGCTGCCATGCCTGGGGGCTGCGTTGCTGATCGCCGCCCGGCGCGGTGTCGCCAGCAGCCTGCTGGCTTGCGGGCCAATGGTCTGGCTCGGCGGCATCTCCTACTCGTTGTACCTGTGGCACTGGCCGGTGCTGGCATTCATCCGTTATTACACCGGGCAGTATGCGTTGTCGGCTCCGTGGTTAGTGGCATTCGTGCTGGTTTCCTTGCTGTTGGCATGGCTGTCGTATCGCTTTGTCGAGCAGCCTGTTCGTGGTTCCGGGCGCATCACCCGGCAGTGGCCCAAGTGGGGCGTCGCGTTAGCGGCCGTGGTGCTGCTGGCCTTGGGTGGCCGCTTTGTCAATCAGCGCCTGGTCGACCCGCTGCCTGCAGAGATGACCACCTATGCGCCGGATGAGCAGATCTGCCACGGCACGCTGGTCGGGGAGTGCAAGCGCGGGGTCGCGAGCGCACCAGTCTCGGCGCTGGTGATCGGCGACAGCCACGCCGCCCAGTTGAATTTCTTTTTCGACGAGGTGGGCAACGAGCTGGGCACAGCGTACCGAGTGATCAGTGCAAGCAACTGCGTGCCGATTCCTGGTTTCGACGTGGAGCGCCTGGCTGATTGGGCCAGGCCTGGCTGCGAGGCGCAGATGCGGGTGGTTGCTGACGATCTGACAAGACGGCAGAACGTGGTGATTGCCGGCATGTGGCAGATGCAGGTGCAAAGCCCTGCCTTCCTTGCCGCCTTCGAGCGTTTTGTGCGCAGCAGTGCCGAACAGGGCAAGCACCTGGTAGTGCTGGCGCAAGTGCCGATGTTCATCGCCAACCCCTTGCGTATGCACAGGTTCCAGGCCATTGGGTTGCCCGTGCAGGTTGTCGAGAACAGCAGCTGGCGGGCGGCCAACGCGACCATCAGGCAGTTGGTCGAAAGCGTGCCTGGCGCCAGCTTCGTCGACATGTCTGGTGCCCCGCTGTTCAACGAGGCGCCTTATTACCAGGGCAGCCTGATGTACCTCGACAGCCACCATCTCAACCAGCGTGGCGCGCGTGCCTACGGCCACCTGGCAGTGAGCAGGTTCAGGCAGGTTTTCACACAGTCACAAGCGAACAAGGGCTCTCAGCCATGAACCATTATCAGCATGCCAGTGCGATCGTCGATGACGGCGCGCAGATCGGCAAGGATTCACGCATCTGGCACTTTGTGCATGTATGCGCAGGCGCCCGCATCGGCGCCGGTGTTTCGCTGGGCCAGAACGTGTTCGTCGGCAACAAGGTGGTCATCGGCGATCACTGCAAGATCCAGAACAACGTGTCGGTCTACGACAACGTCACCCTCGAGGAGGGTGTGTTCTGTGGCCCGAGCATGGTTTTCACCAATGTCTACAACCCCCGCTCGCTGATCGAGCGCAAGGCCGAGTATCGAGATACGCTGGTGCGCAAGGGCGCGACCCTGGGTGCCAATTGCACTATCGTCTGCGGCGTCACCATTGGTGAGTACGCCTTCGTCGGCGCCGGCGCGGTAATCAACAAGGACGTACCGGCATACGCCCTGATGGTGGGTGTGCCGGCGCGCCAGATTGGCTGGATGAGTGAATTCGGCGAGCAGTTGCAACTGCCCCTGCAGGGTGAAGGTCATGCCGTGTGCGAGCACAGCGGGGCAAAATACGTATTGAACGGCAAAGTGCTCGCCAAGGAGAGCGTACAATGATCGAGTTCATCGATCTGAAGGCCCAGCAGGCCCTCATCAAAGAAAAAATCGACGCTGGCATTCAGGCGGTGCTGGCTCACGGCCAATACATTCTCGGCCCTGAAGTGGCCGAGCTCGAGGAGCGCCTGGCGGCCTTCGTCGGTAGTAAGCACTGCATCAGTTGCGCCAATGGCACCGATGCCCTGCAGATTGCCCAGATGGCGTTAGGCATAGGCCCCGGTGACGAAGTGATCACCCCGGGCTTCACCTACATTGCCACTGCCGAGACAGTAGCGCTGCTGGGTGCTAAGCCGGTGTACGTGGATGTCGACCCGCGCACCTACAACCTCGATCCGGCCAAGCTGGAGGCAGCGATCACCCCGCGCACCAAGGCCATCATTCCGGTCTCGCTGTACGGGCAGTGTGCCGATTACGATGCGATCAATGCCATTGCCGCAAGGCACGGCATCGCAGTCATCGAAGATGCCGCGCAGAGCTTTGGCGCCACCTATGACGGCAAGCGCTCCTGCAACCTCACCACCATCGCCTGCACCAGCTTCTTCCCCAGCAAACCACTGGGTTGCTACGGTGATGGTGGGGCGATGTTCACCAATGACGACGAGCTGGCCAAGGTGCTGCGCCAGATCGCCCGTCACGGCCAGGACCGCCGTTACCACCACATCCGTGTAGGTGTGAACAGCCGCCTGGATACCCTGCAGGCAGCGATCCTGCTGCCCAAGCTCGCGATCTTCGAAACCGAGCTGGCGCAGCGTCAGCAGGTCGCCGCACGTTATGCCCAACTGCTCGAGCAGCAAGGTATCGCCGCACCCTTCGTGGCACCGGGCAACAGCAGCGCCTGGGCCCAGTACACCGTGCAGGTCGACGACCGCGACAGCGTGCAGGCGCAACTCAAGGCAGCGGGTGTGCCCACCGCCGTGCACTACCCGATTCCGCTCAATCAACAGCCGGCAGTCAAGGATGAGCACACAAGCCTGCCTGTCGGCGATGCAATCGCGCGCAAGGTCATGAGCCTGCCGATGCATCCTTACCTCGGCGAGACCGACCAGCAGGCGATCTGTGCTGCACTGGCCGCCGCTACCCGCGATTAATGGAGTACCCAGCATGAAAGTCCAAGGTTCCAAGATTCTCGTCATCGGCGGTGCCGGTTTCATCGGCAGCTTCGTGGTTTCCGAACTGCTCAAGGAAGGCGCCGAACAGGTCGTCATCTACGACAACCTGGCCCGCGGCAAGCTGAGCAACATCGCCGAGCAGCTCAAGGACCCGCGCTGCACCATGTACCCGCACGGTGGTGACATCCGCGAGATCGACCTGCTCAACGACGCCATGAAAGGCATGGACGGGGTGATCCACCTGGCCGCCATGTGGCTGCTGCACTGCAAGGACTTCCCGCGGACTGCATTCCACGTGAACATCGAGGGCACGTTCAACGTGCTCGAGGCGTGCGTGAACAACAACATCAAGCGCCTGGTCTACTCCTCCTCGGCATCGGTCTACGGCGATGCGGTGCAGGTGCCGATGACCGAAGATCACCCGTTCAACAACCGCAATTTCTACGGTGCCACCAAGATCGCCGGCGAAGCCATGTGCCATGCCTATCACGACCGCTTTGGCCTGAGCTACGTCGGCCTGCGCTACATGAACGTGTATGGCCCGCACCAGGACCAGACTGCGGCCTATACCGGCGTGATCCCGATCATGCTGAACAAGATCGACGCCAATGAAGGCCCGGTCATCAACGGCGACGGCACCCAGGCCTATGACTTTATCTATGTCGAAGATGTTGCCCGCTGCAATGTCCGGGCACTGGAGTCCGAAGTCACCGACCAGTTCTACAACGTCGGTACAGGCGTGCAGACCAGCATCAAGGAACTGTGCGACACCATCCTCGATCTCAAAGAGTCCGAGTTGAAGGTGCAGTACCGTCCGTACAGCGCCGACGATGCCCGGCGCATGGTGCAAAACCGCATCGGCTGCCCGAAGAAAGCCACCGCCGACCTGGGCTTCACCTACAAGTACGAGCTGCGTGAAGGTTTGCAGAAGCTGATCGACTGGCGTGCCGAGAACGGGGCGGAGTGATTTCGATGGAAAAGCGTAATATCGCCATCTCGCTGCCCAGCACCGGCGAGGAAGAATGGCAGGCCACCCGCGAGCCGCTGATGAGCGGCTGGCTGACCCAAGGCCCGAAGGTGGCAGCATTCGAGAAAGCCTTCGCCGAGCGCCATCAGGTGCCACACGCCCTGGCCGTCACCTCCTGCACCACTGGCCTGCACCTGGCACTGGCCGGCCTGGGTATCGGCCCGGGTGACGAAGTGATCGTCCCGGCCTTCACCTGGGTGGCCACTGCCAACGTCGTCCTGTATTGCGGCGCCACCCCGGTGTTCGTCGACGTCGACCCGCTGACCTTCAACCTTGACCTCAAGCAGGTCAAGGCCAAGGTCAGCGAGCGCACTCGTGCGGTAATCGCCGTACACTTGTTCGGCCGTTGCCTGGATATCGACACCCTGCGCGCCGAACTGCCGTCCTCGGTGGCCATCGTCGAAGACGCTGCCTGCGCTGCCGGCGCCAGCTGGAACGGCCGCCCGGCCGGAAGCCTGGGTGATGTCGCCGCGTTCTCGTTCCACCCGCGCAAATCGGTCACCACCGGTGAAGGCGGCATGGTCACCACGGCCAACGCCGAGCTTGCCGAGACCATGAACCAACTGCGCAACCATGGCGCCACGCTGTCCGAAGAGCAGCGTCACCATGGCCCGCGGCCCTACCTGCTGCCCGAGTTCAACCTGCTCGGCTTCAACTATCGCATGACCGACCTGCAGGGCGCGGTGGGCCTGGTGCAGTTGGCCAAGCTCGATGGTTTCATCGACGAGCGCGAGCAATGGGCGCAGTACTACTGCGAGCAATTGGCCGGTATCGATTGGCTGCGCCTGCCGAGCACTCCGCAAGGTGGCCGTCATGGCTGGCAGGCGTTTGTCGTCTACGTCGACCCGGCCAAGGCGCCGATGCCGCGTAACCAGATGATGGAGATCCTGCAGGAGAAGGGCATTTCCACGCGCCCCGGCACCCACGCAGTGCACATGCTGGCTTACTACCGTGAGCGTTTCGGCTTCAGCGCCGAAGACTTCCCGGCGGCACGTGACTGCAACGATCACAGCATGGCGATCCCGCTGCACAACCGCATGGTTGCAGAGGACTACGCCTACGTCGTCGAGGCGATCCGCCAGTTCGGTTGATCGCTACGCAGGGCCACGGTAGTCGGCTGGACGCAACATTCGAGGTGCCGGTTCGGGGGCAGGGAAGCTTCCGGGCCACAGCCTTCAAGAAATTCAGGAGCAGTAGAACGCATGTGTGGCATCACCGGCCTCATCCACCTCAACAACAACCCGGTTTCCCCGGTTGTCCTGCAGCGCATGACCGATGCGATCGCCCACCGCGGCCCGGACGGCGAAGGGCACTGGATCGAAGGGAATGTCGGGCTGGGCCATCGTCGCCTTGCGATCATCGATCTCTCGCCGGCGGGGCACCAGCCTGTTGCCTCGGTGTCCCAGCGGTACGTGATGGCTTATAACGGTGAGGTCTACAACTTCAAGGAACTGCGTACGGAGCTTGAATCGCAGGGTTACCAGTTCCGTTCGCGTACCGATACCGAAGTGGTGCTCAATGCCCTGATCGCCTGGGGGGTCAAAGCCCTTGAGCGCTTCAACGGCATGTTCGGCCTGGCGCTGTGGGACCGTCAGGAGCAGACCTTGCTGCTGGCGCGCGATCGTTACGGCATCAAGCCCCTCTATTACGCCTTCCAGGGCCAGACGCTGGCATTTGGCTCCGAGCAGAAGGCGATCCTCGCCATGCCGGAGTTCAAGCGCAGCCTGGACAAGGAAGCGCTGCTCGAGTACTTCACGTTCCAGAACATCTTTACCGACAAGACCCTGCTCGGTGATGTGAAGCTGATGCCGGCAGGGCACTACGCCGTGCTGGACCTGAAACGCAAGGCGCCGGAATTGCAGATGACCCAGTACTGGGACTTCGATTTCCGTGAGCCGGAGCACGACATCAGCGATCAGGAGTACCGTGAAGAGCTGGACCGGTTGTTCAAACAGGCGGTCAATCGCCAACTGGTCACCGATGTGGAATTGGGCAGCTACCTCAGTGGCGGCATGGATTCCGGGTCGATCACGGCGGTGGCGGCTCGCTCCTACCCCTATATGAAGACATTCACCTGTGGCTTCGACCTGAATTCTGCATCCGGCATCGAGATGAGTTTCGATGAGCGCAGCAAGGCGGAGTACATGTCCTATCACTTCAAGACCGAGCATTACGAAATGGTCCTGAAGGCTGGGGACATGGAGCGTGTCATGCCGAAACTGGCGTGGCACATGGAAGAACCGCGTGTGGGCCAGAGTTATCCCAACTACTATGCCGCACAGCTGGCCTCGAAGTTCGTCAAAGTCGTAATGTCGGGAGCCGGCGGTGACGAACTGTACGCCGGTTATCCGTGGCGGTATTACCGCGCGGTGAACAACGATGACTTCGAGCATTACATCGACAAGTACTACCAGTTCTGGCAGCGCCTGATCCCCAACAGTGAGATCAAGCAGGTGTTTGCCCCAATCTGGGGGGATGTGAAGCATGTGTGGACGCGCGACATTTTCCGCGACGTGTTCAAACACCATGCCGACAACCTCTATACCCCAGAGGACTACATCAATCACTCGCTGTATTTCGAAGCCAAGACGTTCCTGCATGGCTTGCTGGTGGTAGAGGACAAGCTGAGCATGGCCCATGGTCTGGAAAGCCGGGTGCCGTTTCTCGACAACGACCTGGTGGACTTCGCCATGCGTTGCCCGGTACGCCTGAAGCTCAACAACCTGGCAGATGTCGTACGCCTCAATGAGAACGAGCCGGGGCGCAAGGCCAGCAAGTACTTTGAGAAAACCAATGACGGCAAGCAGATCCTGCGTGATGTCATGGGCCGTTATATTCCCCAGGATATTTCCAAGGCCGACAAGCAGGGCTTTTCGGCGCCGGATGCCAGTTGGTTCAAGGGCGACAGTATCGAGTTCGTCAAGAACCGCCTGCTGTCGTCCGATCAGGGTATCTATGAGTATCTGGACAAGGGGTCGGTGACAAAATTGCTCAACGAACATCTGTCCGGGCAGAAGAACCGGCGTTTGCTGATCTGGTCGCTGCTCAGTTTTGACGCTTATCTGAAAGGTTTTCACGCATGATCAATGTAGTCATTCTCGGTGGGCACGGTGATGGTCTGGTCGCCGCCGGTGTCATCCATGACATGGCCAAGGCCGGCGTCCAGATCCGTCTGGCCGGCTTCCTGAATGATGCGCTGGCGGTGGGTGAGCTGATTCACGGGGCGCCGGTCCTCGGGCGCACACGTGACTGGGCGGCATTGGACGAAAGCCACCAGTTCCACGTGTGCCTGCACAAGGTCGGGCAGATGCGCCAGCGCAGCGAGCTGATCGAGTCTTTCGCGATTCCGGACCAGCGCCTGGTCAGCCTGGTTCATCCGACCGCCACCATCGCCCCTGATGTGACCATCAAGGCCGGTGCGCTGATCGCGTCCCATGTGACCTGCCAGCCAGGCACGCAGATCGGTCGCTATGCCACGGTTCGTGCAGGCGCCAACCTGGGCCATGACACTGTCATGGAAGATTTCGCCTACCTGGGCCCCAACGCCACCCTCTGTGGTTGTGCGCGCCTGTTGCGGGGTGCCCATGCTGGGCCAAACAGCGTGGTGACTGACGGTTTGCAAGTCGGCACGTTCAGCGTGCTGGCGGCGGGCGCTGCGGTCATGCGCAACACCGAGGCCGATTCGGTATGGATGGGTAACCCGGCCAGGTGCGTGCGATGATCGACCTGACATTCGAGTTTAAGGGCGAGCGTAACTATGTGCATGGCAGCGATATTTTCAACGCGCTTTCGTTGATAGCTCGGCAAACATTTGGTGGCGGTTTCGTCACGCTTATCGCGTTTCGCAATGTTGCCCGGCGCCAATGCGTTCTGGCCTTCGAGAATCCGGCCTCGATGACAGCGGTTGCCACCGGGAACATGCAGGCTGGTGATGGGCAGATGCACCCGTTCTGGCTGTTCGAGCGTGAAGAAGAGGTCATCGGGCGCTATGCCTTTGATGAGGATGTGATCGTCGACCGGGCCGAGGTGAGCATCCAGGGCAAGTCCATCAGCCTGCTGCCGGACGGTTCGGTGACCCCCATCGAGTACGTGATTGCATTGACCAAGCGTCTGCACTACCTGCTGTCTCCCGATATCGACGGCAAGTGGCTGTTCGGGCAATTGAATCTTGATCTACCGCTCGACGCCGAGGGTGCGGTACGCGTGGTTCAGAAGTCTCTGTTGCATGGGCGTATGAGTGTCAATGAAGTCTGGCTGGGTGATGCCAGGGTCGGAACTATTCGTTTCGTCGTAGGGAAGCCCTAGATGATCGGTATCAAAAGCATCGCCAGCTATGTGCCTGCGGACGCAATAGATAACGTCGAGCAAGCTGCGCGTTTCGACAAGTCGGCGGATTTCATCGAGAACAAGGTCGGCGCACGACGTTTGCCCCGCAAGGCACCAGGGCAGGAAACCTCCGACCTTGCGGTGCAGGCGGTTGAGCGCTTGCTGGCACGCAACCCCGAGCTTCAGCGTGACCAGATCGATGCCATCGTTGTGGTCACCCAGAATGGTGACGGTGCCGGGCTACCCCATACTGCGGCTATCGTCCAGGCAAAGCTTGGGCTGAAGACAGGTGTGGCGGCATTCGATATATCGCTGGGCTGCTCTGGTTATGTCTATGGCCTGTACATGCTGGCGGGCTTCATGCGCCAGCTCGGCCTTGGCAATGGCCTATTGGTCACGGCCGACCCCTACTCGAAGATCATCGACGAAAACGACGCGGTGACGGCCATGCTGTTTGGCGATGCGGCCACGGCAACCTGGTTGGGCGAAGGTGCGAGCTGGCAACTGGGGGCCATGAGCTGCGGCACGGACGGTACGGGCCGAGACAGCCTGCGTGTCGAGCACGACGTGCTGCACATGGATGGCCGGGCGGTATTCAACTTTGCCGCGACACGGATACCCGCCGAGATCAAGTCGTTGTTGGCGCAAGCAGGGTGCAGGCCCGATGAAATTGACGCCTTCTGTCTGCACCAGGGCAGCTACGCGATCATCGATACCATCAGCAAGCGCTTTCCTGAAGTCACCGAGCGCTTTGTAAAGGACATCGAACAGGTCGGCAACACCGTATCTTCAAGTATTCCACTGCTGCTCGAACACCGCCTTGACCAGCCTGGCTGGAACAGGGTGCTGGTATCGGGCTTCGGCGTTGGGTTGTCTTGGGCAACCGCATTATTGATCAAGCAAGGAGAAAAACATGAATGCAGATAAAGTCAAAGAGCTGCTGAAAGCGGCAGGTCTCAGCGTCGATGTGGCGACGATTACCGACAACGACCAGCCGCTGCGTGAAGCCTATGGGCTGGACAGCCTCGACATGTTCAATGCGTTGCTGGAAATTCAAAATCATACGGGGCGCGAAGTGCCGGAGTCCGATATCGAGGGGCTGCGTACGATTAACGACTTTGTGGCCTATTTTTCCAGGTAATCGGCTGGGTATTCATTGGCGTCCGTAACTGCTGTTTGGCCGCAGGTGACCGTGATGACGGGCCTGAAGGCAAGGGTGCGGGCGCACAGGTTCATTACGAAGGAAATTAGTTTCATGGTTAAGTTGGCGCTGTCGCGATGTGTCTCATTGCTCATGTGGCCATGCTTTCTCGGGGTTGCATTCATCTATGCGCTCTGGCTGCGCAGGCAACCGTTGCCCCTGCCGGGAAAAGAGCGACTGGTTTTTGGTGCCACGCCAATTCTCAACTTGATGTACTGGTCCGCAGCGATGCGCGCGCACGGGTACGAAACCCATACCCTGGTCAATGGCTTCTATGCCAGGATCAACAAGCGCTCCGACTGGGACAGTGTGCTGGATGAGCGCTTTAACCGGGTGCCTGCGCGTTTCAGAAAGTTTGTCGCCTTTCTGTGGGCATTGGGGCGGTTCGACGTGTTTTTCGTGTCGTTCAACGGGTTCCTGCTGGGCGGGACGCGTTTCCAGTTTCTTGAGTCTCGTATTCTTCGCCTTGCGGGCAAGAAGATCATCATCACCCCCTATGGTGGCGATGCTTATGTCTATCGCAATATCCGCTCCTTGTCGCTGCTGCATTGCCTGATGATCAGCTACCCGGCGGCAGCCAGGGAGCAGGACGTCATCGAGGCACGGGTCAGGCACTGGACCCGCATGGCCGATGCGGTGGTCATCGGCAACATGGGGCCGGATGGCTTCGGCCGCTGGGACGTGCTGGCACCCAGCGCGCTGCATATCGACAGCGACAAATGGGTGGTTTCCAGCGAGCGGCGCAAGCAACCAGGCGACCCTGTGGTCATCGGCCACATGCCCAACCACCGCGGTGTCAAAGGTACCGAGTTCCTGATTCGTGCGGTCGAGCAGCTACAGGCGGAGGGTTGCAACGTCGAGTTGCTGTTGATCGAGGGGCGGCAGAACGAAGAAGTCCGTGAGCTGATGCAGACCCAGGTTGATATCCTCGTGGAAAACCTGAACATGACCGGTTACGGGCTGACCGGCCTGGAAGGCATGGCCTGCTCGTTACCGGTCATCTCGAGCTTTGAAAATGACGCGACCTTGACACACTTCCGGCGTTGGTCGTTTCTCTCCGAATGCCCCATCGTTTCGGGCTGCCCTGAAAACATCCAGGCCTTGTTGAAGCGACTGGTCGGCGATGCGGCGCTGCGCGCCGAGCTTGGCAGGGCAGGGCGAGCCTATGTGGAGAAATACCATAGCCTGCAGGCAGCGCATTTCTTGTTCAGCCGGGTCATCGAGTATGTTTATGGTCGCCGTGAACACGCGCAGATGATCAATCTTTTCCACCCGCTGCTCGGTGAGCGCGCTGCTGAGGCAAAAGTTTCACACCCGCTGCTAAACAACAGGCTTCCTGATTGATATGAGTGTTTCGATCTGGCGCAAGTTGTTGAAAGACTCCGCCATCTATGGCGGTGCTGACTTCTTCTCGAAGTTGCTCAGTTTTATCTTTTTCCCGCTGATGGCGCGCTATATCAGCGTCACTGAATTCGGCGCCATGGAGCTTATCTTCACGATCATCGGGCTGCTGGGTGTCATCGTCAACGTCGGGCTGAACAACGCGGTGCAACGTTTTTACTGGGACAAGGATACCCCCGAGTCGTCGCGTCCGGTGATCGTGTCCAGTGCCTTGCTGGTACAGGTGGTGGCGGGTCTCGTTGTGATGCTGCTCGGTGCTGCAGCGGTGGTGTCGTATGGTGCCGTGGTCGGTTGGGAAGGTCAGTCGTTCGATGGCCGTGTGCTGCTGTTTGCCCTGGTGTTCATGGCGGTCTCGCAATGGATTCAGTTTGCCCTGGATGTCCTGCGCCTGCATTTTCGGCCCTGGCGGTTCTTTGCCTTGTCCATCTTGTCTCGGGTCAGCGGTTTGCTGCTTGCCGCCTGGCTGGTCATCCAGATGGGCGCCCGGCTGGATGGCATCCTCGGCGCTCAGGCGCTGGTTGCGGTGCTGGTGCTTCCGCTTGCCTTGGCGCTGATCTCCAAGGACCTTGTGCTGGGCGTCAGCCTGGCCTGGGTAAAGACTCTGGTTGCCTTCGGCTACCCGTTCATCTTTGCGGCCTTCGCCTATTGGATATTCGGGGCAATCGATCGTTGGATGCTGGCTTCCATGTCCTCGGTAGAGGAGGTGGGTATCTACTCGGTCGCATTTCGCTTCTCGTCAGTCGTCCTGTTCGTCTCCATGGCCTTCGGGCAGGCGTGGAGCCCTGTGGCAATGAAAATTCGTACGGAAAACCCGGAGGGGTATCGACGTATCTTCGCCACTGTGCTGCTTGCCCTGTTCATGGCGATGGCCTTGGTTGGTGGAGGCGTCGCACTGTTTTCGGGTGAAGGCATCGCCTTGCTGTTGCCTGAGGAGTATCAAGGCAGTGCTGCGGTACTCATCCCTTTGTGCCTGGGGGTGGTTTTGCAAGCGACCCAGCAGGTGACTGCTGTCGGCATCTCGATCGAGCGCAAAAGCCATCTGATCGCCAAGATTTCCTGGTGTGCGGTGGCGGTCAACGTGCTGCTCAACCTCTGGTTGATACCGCTATTCGGTGCACTGGGCGCGGCCTGGGCAACGGCCGTCACCTACCTGTTCATGACCGCTACCTATCTTGCATTTACCCAGTATCTGCACCCTTTGGACATTTCCTGGGGGCGACTGCTCACAGCGGGGGTGGCCGTGATGGGGCTGTTCGGTGTTGCCCTGCTGGCCCGCCAGACTGAGCTGGCGTTTTCCGTTATCATTCTGAAATGTTTCGCGCTCGCCGTATTTTGCGGTATTGGCGCTTTCGTTCTGCCCCTCAAAAAAGTGCTCTCATGAAAAAGCAGCTACGTATCCTGATTACAGGGGCGGCCGGCTTGCTCGGTTCGCAGGCCATCCGATTCTTCAACCAGCAACATGAAGTCCACGCGGTAGTTCACAGCCCTGTCACCGAGCCGGTCGAGGGCGTGACCTACCATGTGCTCGACCTTTGTACCGCGTTCGACGTGTCGACGCTTCCGCCCCAAGTCGATGCCGTGTTGCACTTGGCACAGTCTTCGAAATTCCGCGATTTCCCGGCGCAGGCGCTGGATGTATTCAACGTCAACGTCGCGGCACTGGCCAAGTTGCTGGACTACGCCCGTCTGGCCAACTGCCAGAAGTTCATATATGCCTCGTCGGGCGGCGTTTACCAGAGTGGCCAGCCGGTCGTGCATGAAAATTCGCCCATCAGCTCCCATGGCGAACTGGGTTATTACCTGGCCAGCAAATTGTGTGGTGAGGTGCTGGCGCAAAATTATTCCTCGATCATGGATGTGGCAGTCCTGCGTTTCTTTTTCATCTATGGGGCGCAGCAGCGTCGTTCGATGCTGCTGCCGCGCCTGGTAGACAACGTGGCGGCGGGCCGCGCGGTTCAGTTGCAGGGTGAAGATGGCCTGGTGATCAATCCGGTCCATGTTTCTGATGCGGTCCATGCGCTGGATAAAATTCTGCAGGCCGAAGGCAGCGCCACGTTCAATGTAGCGGGTAGCCAGGAAGTATCCATCGGTGCCTTGTGCCGTTGCATTGGGGCGATGCTTGGCAAGGAACCGGTGTTCGAACGCGTTGATGCCGAGGCCGGGCGCCTGGTTGCCAACATCGATGCCTTGCAGGCGCTGGGCTGGAGCCCAGAAGTTGGTATTGAACAGGGATTGAAAGACCTAATTCCATGAAGAGTTTCAAAGTAATACACGCCCCGACTGCGGTCGGTGGCAACCCGCCTGCGTTGAGCAGGGCACTGCGTGCACAGGGTATTCAAAGTGAATGTTGCATCATCTCGCAGAACTACCTGGCGTATGAGGTCGATCGCGTGCTGGTGCCAGCAGGCGCACGCTTTTTGCAATGCGAATTCAAACGGCTGGCGTTTATCTTCGAGTGCCTCTTCAAATACGACATCATTCACTACAACGCCGGCACCACCATCGCCACGGCCAATATCATCGAATGGCCAGCACCCGGCAAGGGCGTGTCCTCACTCAAACGTTTCGTATACTCGGCCTATCTGCGTGGGCTGCAGTATTTTGAAGTGTCACTGTTCAAGCTGTTTCGCAAGAAGTTGTTCCTCACCTACCAGGGCGATGATGCGCGGCAAGGCGATTATTGCCGTCAGCACTACGCGGTGAGCATCGCCACACAAGTGGACGCTTCCTACTACTCGGATGCCTCGGATGCGTTCAAGCGGCACAACATCAAGTACCTTGCGCGTCATTGTGAACAGGTCTATGCGCTCAACCCGGACCTGATGAACGTATTGCCGCCTTCGGCAAAGTTCGTTCCGTATTCCCACGTGCGCTTCGATCAATGGCGATTCTCCTGCGAGGGGCTTCTGGCCGACCGCCCCTTGCGCATCGTGCATGCACCCACCCACCGCCGGGTCAAGGGCACCGACTTGATCCTGGAAGCACTGCAAGCGCTGGAGCAGGAGGGGCTGCATTTTGAATTGACGCTGGTCGAGGGCCTGCCCCAGGCCGAAGCCAGGAAGCGCTACGAGCAGGCTGATGTGCTCATCGACCAACTTTTCGCCGGCTGGTATGGCGGGCTGGCGGTGGAACTCATGGCGTTGGGCAAGCCCGTGCTGGTGTATGTACGCGAAGAGGATCTGACGTTCATTCCCGATCAAATGCGTGAGGAACTTCCATTCATCAATGTCGACCCGTTCAACGTCAAGGAGCGGCTGCGCGAAGTGCTGACGATGCCCCGCGAACGCCTGGTGGACCTGGCGACCAGAAGCCGCGCCTTTGTTGAAAAGTGGCATGATCCTGCGCGAATTGCGCGGTTGATCAGCGAAGACTACGAAGCTGCCATGCGCACCTCCAAGGTTGGTGGCAGACACTGACAATGCCTGCTCTCGTGTTCTGCGAGGGCAGCTTTTTCGCCGTTGTATCGAGCGATTTTCCGTTGATAAAGGCCTTAAGGCCGACGATATCGTGGGCGTTCAATTCCCCGCAGGCGTTCGTGGCCAAGGCGCTTTGCCGAGCGGTAGGCCCAGCTATTGCTCATGGATCCCTTACTGTGTGAAGCAAGCGGATCGGGTATAGTGCGCGGCTGAATCGAGAAGATGCTCACGGATTGAGGGCGTCACTGGAATGATCACGCTCCGTGGAACGTACTGAGTGGTCTGTAGCATCTATCTGAAATTGGCAGGCAGCAATGCAACGTATTTTATTGTTGAGCTTTTCAACACTGCTCATCGACCCGCGCGTGCGTCGTCACGCCTCGGCACTGGCGGGCAAGTATCACGTGGTCACCGCAGGTTATGGCGCCGCGCCCGGTTACGGTGACGAACATGTTCAGGTTCCGCAACCTGCCCCGTCCAGCTATGTGAAAAAGGCACTCAAGGCCGCCAGTCTGCTGTTGCGGGCCTATTCCCCTGTGTATTGGCTGGATGACGACAAGCGCGCGGCAGTCGAGTTGCTGAAGGGGCAGGCGTTCGACCTGATCATCGCCAACGATGCGTCATCATTGCCGGTGGCCTTCGCCCTGGCGGGTGACACGGTGCCGGTGATCGTCGACATGCATGAATATGCACCTGGCGAGCAGGTAGCCGGCTGGAAGTGGAAGTACTTCTGGCGTGGCTACCCCACCTACCTTTGCCGGCGATTCCTGCCCCGGGCCGCCCATGTGGTTACGGTCTGCGACTCTATTGCTGGGCTGTACCAGCGTGAGTTTCTCAGCGAGCGCCCCAGCGTGGTCATGAACTGCCCGCAGTACATCGAGGCGCAACCGCGGCCGGTGGGTGAGCACATTCGGCTGGTCCACCACGGTGTCGCCGACCCCACCCGCCAACTGGAGCTGATGGCGCAGGCGGTACTGATGCTGGACGACAGGTTCACCCTCGATTTCATGTTGATGGGCACCAACCAGGCTTATCTGGACAGCCTCAAGCAGCAATACCAAAGCAGCCGTATCCGTTTCAGGGACCCGGTTCCGATGCCGCTTATCGCCCAGACATTGAATGAGCAATACGATGTGGGCATCTACTTGCTGGCCGATGAGGCGATCAACTGCCAGTTCGCACTGCCCAACAAGCTGTTCGAATACATGCAGGCACGCCTGGCACTGGCCATTTCGCCGAATCATGAAATGGCGGCCCTGGTCAATGCGACGGGCATTGGCGTGGTTTCCGAAGACTTTACACCCGCTGCACTTGCACGCGTTTTGCAGGGGCTGGATGCCGCCAAGATCGAGTCGATGAAACAGGCATCCCACGAGGCGGCCAGCACCTACTCGTCCGGGGCTATCTATCACGATTTCCAGCGTCGCATCGACGCTGCAATGGGTTAATTGAACTATGTGTGGGATTTTAGGAGGGGCGTGGTTCGCAGGAGCGCAAGTTCCCCACGCTCGGGTCGAGCGTGCACTTGAACAACTGCGCTTTCGCGGGCCTGATGACCGGGGCGTCGAGACGTTTCCCTGTGCGTCGGCCAATGTCGCTTTAGGACACACCCGGCTTTCGATCATCGACTTGTCGTCCGGTGGCCATCAGCCGATGAAGACCGGCGATGGTCGCTATGTGCTGGTGTTCAACGGCGAGATCTACAATTACCGCGAACTGCGCAGCGAACTTGCCGCTGCCGGCCGGGTGTTCAGCACCGATTCGGACACCGAAGTGCTGCTTGCGGCTTGGGAAGCCTGGGGCGAGCAGGCCTTGCCGCGCCTGATCGGGATGTTCGCCTTTGTCTTGCTGGACCAGCAGCACGCCACCCTGACCTGCGTGCGCGATGCCTTCGGCATCAAGCCACTGTTCCACACCGTCGAGGATGGGCAGTTCATGTTCGCCTCCGAAGTCGGTGCGATCAAGGCGCTCAAGGCATCGGCCATGCAGTTGGACTGGCAGCGCGCCTACGACTACCTGGTACACGGTGACTACGACAGCTGCCCCGCGACCTTCTTCGACGGGGTCAAGCAACTGGCGCCCGGCCATGTGATGCAGGTCGACCTGTGCCAGGGCGCGGTGTCCGAGCCGCGGGCCTGGTGGAAACCTTCCATCAAGGAGCGCACCGACCTCAGCTTCGACGACGCCGCCGAACTGGTGCGCGAGCGTTTCCTCGACAACATCCGCCTGCACTTGCGCAGCGACGTCGCCCTGGGCGCGGCGCTATCCGGGGGCATCGACTCCTCCGCCGTGGTCTGTGCCATGCGCCATGTCGAACCTGACCTGCCGATCCACACCTTCAGTTACATTGCCCGCGATAGCGATGTCAGCGAAGAAGTCTGGGTGGACCGGGTCAATGAACATGTCAATGCGCGCCCGCACAAGGTGGTGGTCAGTGCCGAGGACCTGGTCAGGGACCTGGACTCGATGATCCTGGCCCAGGGCGAGCCGTTCGGCAGCACCAGCATCTACGCCCAATACCGGGTATTCCAGCTGGCCCGTGAAAACGGCGTTACCGTCACCTTGGACGGCCAGGGTGCGGACGAAATGCTCGCAGGCTACAGCGGCTACCCCGGGCAACGCCTGCGCAGCCTGCTGGAAAAGGGGCGTGTGGGGCAGGCTTGGTCGTTCCTCAACGAGTGGGCGCAGTGGCCGGGGCGTGACCGCATGGGCGGGGCCAAACGCTGTGTCGCGGAAATGACCCAGGGCTCGCTGTACCAGGCGCTCAGGTCGCTCAACGGTATGCGCAGGACACCCGAGTGGATCAACCGTGAGCCGCTGATCGAGCGTGGCATCATCCAGGAATTCCCGCACCAGCGTGCCGATATCACCGAGTCGGGCCGCAGGCTCGCCGCCGAGCTCGGCTTGTCGCTGACCCGGCGCGGCCTGCCTGCGCTGCTCAGGCACGGGGACCGCAACTCCATGCGCTTCTCCGTCGAAAGCCGGGTGCCGTTCCTGACCCTGGGCCTGGTCGATCTGCTGCTGTCGTTGCCCGAGTCCTACCTGATTTCGCCCAAGGGCGAAACCAAGTCGGTGTTCCGCGCGGCCATGCGCGGCATCGTGCCGGATGACGTGCTGGACCGGCGCGACAAGATCGGTTTTGCCACCCCGGAACAGGCGCTGCTGGCGTCGATGGTCGATACCATTCGCGGTTGGCTCAAGCATGATCTTCACTTGCCATTCTTCAACCAGGCCGAGGCGCTGCGTGAGTTCGAGCTGATCATGGCCGGGAAGAAACCGTTCTCCTGGCAGGTGTGGCGCTGGATCAACTTCTGCCGCTGGCATAACCACTTTTTGGAGTGAGGCCGAGGCTTGAAAAGCATATTGATCGTCTCGTTCTCGATGATCCACAGCGATCCGCGGGTGATGCGTCAGGTCCGCCTGCTGGAGGGCAAGTACCGCGTCACGGTGGCCGGTTACGGGCCAACGCCGGACGCGCAGGTGGAGTTCATCGCGCTTGAGCGCCAGCCACGCAGCCTGCTGGTCAAGTCATTCTGGGCGTTCAAGTTGCTGGCCGGCTTGCACGAGCATTATTACTGGAACCAGCAGCAGGTACAGGCTTGCCTGCAGCGCTTGGCCGGCCGCACGTTCGACCTTGTGATCGGCAATGACGTTTCGAGCCTGCCGCTGGCGCTGCGCCTGGCCGGCGAGGCGCCGGTGATGATCGATTCGCATGAGTATTCGCCGCGTGAGTTCGAGGACAAGTGGCTGTGGCGGCGCCTGTTCGGCCCCCATGCCGATTACCTGTGCCGGCGTTACTTGCCGCGCGCCGCGTGCATGACGACGGTTTGCCAGGGCATCGCCGACGAGTATCGGAACGTCTACGGCGTGCCCTCGACGGTGATCCACAACGCACCGGTGCTGCAGGCGCTACAGCCCCGGCCGGTGCAGGCCGGGCGCATTCGCCTGATTCACCATGGTGCGGCGATTCGCTCCCGCCACCTGGAAGTGATGATCGACATGCTGGCCTTCCTTGACCCGCGTTTCACCCTGGACTTCATGCTGGTCGCCAGCGACGGGCGTTACCTCGAGGAGCTGAAGGCCCGGGTACGCGACGAACCGCGCATCCGCTTTCTCGACCCGGTGCCGATGCCGGAAATCTGCGCAGCGCTGAACGACCACGACCTTGGTGTGTTCCTGCTGCCGCCGGTTAACTTCAACTACCAGCACGCGCTACCGAACAAGTTCTTCGAATTCGTTCAGGCGCGCCTGGGCATCGCCATCGGCCCCTCGCCGGAAATGGCCAACCTGCTCGACAGGCACAGGCTTGGGGTAGTGGCGCCGTCGTTCGAGCCGCAGGCCCTGGCGCAGGCGCTGAATGCGCTGAGCACCGAAGACATCATGGCCTTCAAGCAGGCCGCGCACGCCGCCGCCCATGAACTCAGCTACGCACATGACGGTGCGCTGCTGGTGTCGACGCTTGAACGGCTGCTTTGACCGACAGATCCGAGACCAAATAATGAAGATCATCACTGTTGTGGGCGCGCGCCCACAGTTCATCAAGGCTGCTGCGGTCTCGAGGGCATTGGCCGGGCGCCAGGACTGCTGTGAAGTCATGATCCACACCGGGCAGCACTTCGATGCCAACATGTCCGACGTGTTCTTCCAGGAGTTGCAAATACCCCGGCCTGCCTACCATCTGGGCGTAGGTGGCGGTACCCACGGGCAGAACACCGGGCGCATGCTCGAGGCGATCGAGGCGGTGCTGCTGGAGCAGCGCCCTGACGCGGTGCTGGTCTACGGCGATACCGATTCGACTCTGGCCGGGGCGCTTGCGGCATCCAAGTTGCACGTTCCGGTCGTGCATGTGGAGGCGGGGCTTCGTTCGTTCAACATGCGCATGCCTGAAGAAATCAACCGGCGTTTGACCGACCATGTCAGCAGCCTGCTGCTGACGCCCAACGAACAGGGCATCCTCAACCTGGCCGCCGAAGGCATCAACGGGCCTCATGTGATGAACGTCGGTGACGTCATGTATGACGCCGCGCTGCATTTCGGAGCGGCTGCCGAGCAATCCAGTTCGATTCTTGAGCAGTTGCAACTGGCCCCGTCGGCCTACTGGCTGGCAACCATTCACCGCCAGGAGAACACCGATGACCCGGTGCGCCTGCAACGGATCTTCGAGGGCCTGGGCAGGGCGCCGGTGGCGGTGGTGCTGCCGCTGCACCCCAGAACGCGCAAGCGTATGACCGAGATGGCCATCAGCCTGCCTGCCAATGTGAATATCGTCGAGCCGTTGGGCTATATCGACATGGTCATGCTCGAGAAGCACGCAGCCTTGATTGTCACGGACTCCGGCGGCGTGCAGAAGGAAGCCTACTTCCATCGCGTGCCATGCCTTACCTTGCGCGATGAAACCGAGTGGCTGGAATTGCTTGATATGGGCTGGAACCGCCTGGCCCCCCCCATGGGCGAGGACTTCCTCAAGGCGTTTGACGTTGCCTACGGCAAAGGTGCCGAAGATCGCCAGCCTTATGGAACAGGCCAGGCCTCCCAGGCCGTCATCGAGGCGATTTTGACCCTGCGCAGGGGGCAATGAGCGCCGTGCGCATTCTTTACCTGCACCCGGCCGCTGCCTTTGGCGGCGCCTCCAAAAGCCTCATCGAACTTTTTGCCTGCCTGCGCCGCGAGGGCGTCAGCGCTACCGTGCTGACCCCGCGCGGCCCGGTGTGCGAGGCCTTCAGCGATGCCGGCATGGAGGTCAGGCCGGTGCGCGGGTTGAGCCAGTTCGACAACACCCGTTATGGCCACTATCGTCGGCTGCGCTGGATCATCCTGCTGCGCGAGCTGCTGTTGCTGCCGTTCAGCGTGGCGGCGATCTGGCGCTTGCGCGGGGAGCGCTTCGACCTCTTGCATGTGAACGAGATTACCCTGCTGCCGTTGGGCCTGCTGGCCAAGTGGCTGCTGCACATCCCGATGGTGGTGCATGTGCGCTCGCTGCAGCGCAGCCCGGGAAGCGGGGTACGCACTCGCCTGGTCAATCGCTGGCTGGGCAGGCACGCCGATGCAGTGGTGGCCATTGATCACACGGTAAGGAAGACCCTGGACCCGATGCTTGAGGTGCACATCGTGCACAACGGGCTAGGCATCGACACCCCGCCATCGCGCACGGGGCGCCCGCCGCAGGCTGTGGTCAAGGTCGGCTTCCTGGGGGTGTTGATCGCCCTCAAGGGCATTTACGAGCTGGTTGAGGCCATGCGTATCCTCAAGGCCCGGGGTGTCGCGGTGCATTGCCTGATTGCCGGCGAAAATGCCCGGCAGTTGTCGGGCCTGAAGGCCTGGGTGCTGGGTAAGCTGGGTTTTGCCCGCGATGTGCGGGCCGACCTCGAGCGCCTGATTGCCGAACACGGGCTGCACGGCCAGGTCAGCTTGCTTGGGTTCGTCGGGGATGTGCGCACGCTCTACCCGCAACTGGATGTGCTGTGCTTCCCCTCGCACCTGGATGCGGCCGGTCGGCCGGTGTTCGAGGCCGCGTTCTATTCGATCCCCAGTGTGGTGGCCGTCAAGGACCCGGTGCCTGATGCGATCATCCATGAGGTCACCGGCCTTGCGATCCCGCGGCCGGACCCGCAGCTGCTGGCCGATGCCCTGCAGCGCCTGGCCGAGGACCAAGGCCTGCGCCTGCAACTGGGCGAACAGGCCCGGGCCTGGGCCGAGCAGAACTTTGCCATTGCCAGCAACGCCAGCCTCATGCATGAGGTCTATCAGCGGCTGTTGGCTCACCTGCCAGCGAGCGGTGGCCAATGAGCGATATCGATTGCCTGATCATCGGGGCCGGGGTGATTGGCCTGGCCTGCGCCGCGCAGATGGCCCGTGCTGGCAACAGCGTCATGCTGGTGGAGCAGGAGCGCCGGATCGGCGAGCACACCTCCAGCCGTAACTCCGAGGTAATTCACGCCGGTATCTATTACCCGCCAGGGTCGCTCAAGGCGCGCCTGTGCGTGGAGGGGCGCGACCTGCTGTACGCCTGGTGCCAGGCCCATGGCGTCAACCATCGACGCATCGGCAAGTTGCTGGTGGCCGTCACCCAGGCTGAAGTCCCGGCGCTGGAGGCGCTCGAGTCGAATGCCCGACATTCGGGCGTGGACAGCCTCGAGGTAGTGTCCCAGGCACGTCTGCGCGAGCTGGAGCCGGCCGTTGCCGGGGTGGCGGCGTTGTTTTCGCCGCAGACCGGCATCATCGACAGCCATGGCTACATGGAATCGCTGCTGGCCGAAGCGCAACGCCATGGCGCCGATCTGGCGCTGGATACCCGGGTCGAGCGCCTGGCGCCTGGTGCACAGGGCTGGGAAGTCGAAGGGGTGAGTTGCGCGGAGCGCTTCAGCATTCGCGCTCGAACGGTGATCAACGCCGCAGGGCTGTTCGCCAGCCAGTTGGCCGCTCGGGTAGAGGGGCTGGCCCCTGGCCATGTCCCTGCCACCCATTGGTGCCAGGGGCGCTACTTTGGCTACAGCGGGCGTTCGCCGTTCAGCCATCTGGTGTACCCGATGCCTGAGGCCAACACCGCAGGCCTGGGGGTTCATGCCACCCTCGATCTGGGCGGGCAGGTGCGCTTCGGCCCGGATGTCGCCTGGACCGAAACACTCGATTACCGGGTGGATGAATCGCTGCGTGAGGATTTTTCCCACGCCATTAGGAGATATTTCCCTGCAATTGATGGGCAAAGACTGACTGTCGGTTATAGCGGAATTAGACCTAAACTCTCGCTCCCCGGGCAACCTGCCGCAGACTTCAATATCCAAGGGCCTGAAGCCCACGGTTTACCCGGTCTCGTCAATCTGTACGGGATCGAGTCACCCGGGCTTACCGCAAGCCTTGCCATTGCCTTGCATGTCTTGCGGCTTCTTGAACGAACCACCTGAGTCAACCATGAAGATTCTCGTTCTGTCACAGTACTTCTGGCCCGAAAGTTTCATCATCAACGATATTGTGCGCACGTTGGACGAGCAGGGGCATGAAGTGGTCGTGGCCACTGGTAAGCCCAACTACCCGGACGGCAATATCTTTGAAGGCTACCGCGCCAAAGGCACCCAGCGTGAGCGCTACCTCGACCGTATCGATGTGGTGCGCGTCCCTTTGTGGCCGCGCGGTGCGGGAGGTGCGAAAAACCTCGTGCTCAACTACCTGTCATTCGTTCTGGCGGGCCTGTTCTGCCTGCCTTGGCTGCTGCGCAAACGGCAGTTCGACGCCATTCTGGTGTTTGCCCCGTCGCCCATCCTGCAGGCCATACCTGCCATCGCCCTGAAGTGGATCAAAGGCGCCAGGCTGTCCTTGTGGGTTCAGGACCTGTGGCCGGAAAGCCTGGCCGCAACCGGCTTCGTGCGTAATCGGCATGCGCTGCGCGCAGTCGGCTGGCTGGTGCGTGGCATCTATCGCTGCTGTGACACCCTGCTGGTGCAGTCACGGGCCTTCGAGGAGCCGGTGGCGCGCTATGCCGAGCGCAGCAAGATCATCTACTTCCCCAACTCGATGGATTCGCGCGGCACAACGCAGGCGCCGGCTCTGCCCGAGACGCTGGTCGATGTATTGGACAACCACTTCTGCGTGGTCTTTGCTGGCAACCTGGGTACCGCCCAGGCGCTGGATACCCTGGTGGAGGCGGCCCGGCAGTTGCGCGACGAGGCAGGTCTGCGCCTTGTGCTGGTGGGCAGTGGCAGCCGGCTGGCATGGCTGCAGGCGCAGAAGCAGGCACTGCAGTTGGACAACCTGGTGCTGCCCGGGCGTTTTCCGATGGAGGCGATGCCGGCAATTTTCGAGCGTTCCGACGTCTTGCTCGTCTCGCTCAGCGACCAGCAGATCTTTGCCCAGACCGTGCCGAGCAAAATCCAGGCATACCTGGCAGCTGGCCGACCGATCGCGGCCAGTCTCAACGGCGAGGGCGCCAGGGTTGTGATGGAGGCGGGGGCTGGCCTGTCATCTCCGGCCGAGCAGGTGGACGCACTGGTGAGCAACCTGCGCCGGTTCAAAGGCATGGATGCAGCGCAGCGCGAGCGCATGGGGCAGGCCGGCCGGTACTACTTCGACCAACATTTTGAAATGCAAGCCCAGGTTCAAAAACTCACTCAGATTATTTAACGCATCCTCATGCCGTATTCCGAAAAGTAGCGTTCTTCAGGAATAGGCCGGCGTCAGCAGGCGGAGAGTTCTACTTTTATGGATGTCGCATGGCAGGTCCGAGCGTTTCCGCTCGTCGTGATTTTACTGATTTATTTACCCGCTGCTTGTATTGGGCAGTTTCTTTTTCAAGATGAAAGTTCGCGGGGCTTTCTCATTTTGTTGTTGCTTTTCTCTGTGACCTATTGGTTCAGCTTTCCTTTTTTTGCCCGATTGTATCGAAATTTGGTGCAATGGCTCGCGCTAGCCGGGCGGTTGTCCACTTCGCATTGGACTGTCATGGCGTACGTCGGCCTGCTGTTGTATGGGTTGGTTTTGGCCTATGCGTCCTGGTTGGCGCCCGATGTGCCATTGCTGGTTGCGCTCAAGGGCGGCAGCCTGCTGGACATTGCCCATGCGCGTAGCCAGTACCTGGCCGGGCTCAAAGGTGAGGAAAGCCTGTTGCGTTACGCGGTGTTCATCCTCGGCCGTGCGGTCGTGCCGTTGATACTGGCGGCGGCTTTCATTACCCGTACGCGCTTCAGGTATGGGCTGATGTTCGTGCTGCTTTTGCTGTCCTTGCTTTCCATGGAAAAGGCAGGCCCGATCTTCGTGCTGTTGCCGCTGGTGCTCCATTTCGCCGTGGGCAGGTGCTGGGGCCGGTTGGCCGGCATCCTGGCGTTGCTGATTGCAAGCATCATGCTGGCGTCCTTCCTGGCCATGGGTGGTGCTGCGGCGCCCGTCGCTGCGGGCGCCCCCGTGCCTGCCGTGCACAAAGACCCGAACATGAAGCTGCCACCCGGCATGCCGATCGATCGAGCCATGGCCCCGGGGTCGCGTTCGTTGCTGCCGTATTACCTGCACGAGCGTTATGGCGAGGGCGGTTACCGGTTCGTCATGGATTCGCATGAGGGCAGGTTGACGTTGTTGTTGAACCGAATAGGCTGGGTACCCTACATCACCGCTTACGACTGGTTGGAGTTCCAGCGTATCGTCATGGAAGGGAGCACCACCAATGGCCGTTCCATCAATTTCGTGCACCGTTTGTACGGCGAGCCGAAGATGCACTTGGAAAAAATGGTTTATGTCTTCGAGTACGGCGCTTCCCCCGGGGGCGAAGGGGCCTCGAACACAGTGTTCTTCGTCGATGCCAAGCTCGCTTTTGGCTGGTTGGGGGCGTTGGTTTATTGCCTGATTTTCACTTTCTGTGCGGCCTGCATCTTCACTTCGGGCAGCCGGGTGCTTATCGTGTCGAGTAGCGTCTGTTTCATCATCGCCTCGGTCAGTTCGCTGACGGCAACGTTGTTGAGCGGCGGGTTGTTCATTTACGTGCTTCTTTCATTGCTGCTGGGCGATCCGGACAATCGGGCTGCTGGGGACAAGGAGTTCGCCCGATGAAACCGGGTATGGCAATTTCCACATTCAAGACCGCCAGTGGGCAGTTCTTCGGCCTGTTGTTCGGTGCCATGGCCGTCAAATTCCTTGCTGTCCTCGGCGGGCCGGCGGGTGTCGGGCTGTATTCGGTATTGCGCCAGTTGCAGCAGATGCTGTCTTCGGTTGGCTCGGTCGGCGGGCAGAATGCGGTTGTGCAGGGGCTGAGCAGCCGCACCGGGGAGGAGCGGCAGCGGTTTTTCCTCTCCACCCTGTACGTGTTCCTGGTCATGAGCCTGCTGGTGGGGGGCATCGTACTGGCAAGTGCCGACCTGATCGCGCAGTGGGCATTGGCCGGTGACCATGCTTCGGCAATACGCTGGTTGGTCATACCCGTTACCCTGGGCACGCTGCTGTTCTTCCTCAGGGGCGTGCTGACCGCAGACATGCAGTACGGCTCGGTGGCCATGATCAACCTGCTGACCGGCCTGGGTGCGGCGCTGGTGGCCTTGCCGGCCGGTCTGGCCTTCGCCCGTGGCTACCCCAACCTGCTGGTGCTGCTGGTTGGCGGAGGGTTGGTGCCGGCACTGGTAATTGCCTTCATTCATGTACGCAGGCTCGGCTATCTGGCAAGTTTCAGCGAGCTTGCGCCGAGTGGTGCCAGTTGGCATGCCACTAAACGGTTCTTGCGTGTGGCATTGCCGTCGCTGCTCTCGCTGATGCTGACCATGGGCTGCGTGCTGGTGGTGCGTGCACGTGCCGTGCATCTGTACGATCTGGAAGGGGCGGGCCAGTTCGATGCGGCCTGGAGTATCAGTGCCATGTACCTGGCATTGTTTCTCACCTCGCTGCAAAGTTACCTGCTGCCCGAGCTGAGCAAGATCGACAAGGGCGCTGCGCTGTACACGGCGTTGTCCAAGGCATTCCATTTCGCTTTGATGTTATCCTTGCCGCTTATCGTCGGCCTGGTGGTGTTCAAGCCGCTGGTGATGAGCCTGCTGTTCAGCAAGGCCTTCGTGCCAGCGCTGGAGGTACTGCGCTGGGTGCTGCTGGGTGATTTCGTTCGGGTGCTGGGCTGGGTCATGTCCACGACCTTGATGGCCCGTGCCGACATGAAGGGCTATGCACTTGCCGAGGGCCTCTGGAGCCTGATCTTCGTGTCTTCGGCCCTGCTGATGCTGCCATACGGTATCGAGTGGGTCGGGGTGGCATATCTGCTGGGCTATGTCGCGTACCTGATCTTCCTTGGCTTGCGCTTGTGGCGGGTACACGGCGCCCGGCTGGAACTTCGCCGGGTCGGCCAGTGGTTCGCGGCGCTTGCGCTGATCATTCTTGCTTCGTGGCTATGCTGGGACGAGCAGCGCATGTTCTCGCTGTCGATGCTGATGATCGTGCCGGCCATTCTGTTCAGTTGGAAGATCATGCAGGCCGAGGAACGAGACTTTGCCCTGCACCTGGCCACCCAGTCATTGGGGCGGCTGAAGCGGTTCACTGGCCGGCGTTGAGCCGGCCTCATGTTTTGAGGGAAGTAATGAAAATTCTGGTTCTGGGTGTGACCGGCATGCTGGGCAACGCCGTTTTTCGCGTGTTCAGTGCAGACCCGGCGCATGAAACCTGGGGCACCCTGCGCGGCCAGGCCGGCCTGCGTCACTTTGCCCCGGCCAGCCATGCGCGGCTGGTCAGCGGTGTGGATGTGCTCGAGCAGGATGCCCTGGTTGCGGTGCTGGGCAAGGTGCGCCCCGACGTGGTGATCAACTGCGTGGGCCTGATCAAGCAACTGGCCGATGCCAAGGACCCGCTTACCGCGCTGCCCATCAACGCCATGCTGCCGCATCGCCTGGCCCGCCTGTGTGCCCTGAGCGGGGCTCGGCTGATTCACGTGAGTACCGATTGCGTGTTTGCCGGGCACAAGGGCAATTACCTGGAAAGCGACCCTTCGGATGCCGAAGATCTCTACGGCAAGTCCAAGTACATCGGCGAGTTGCACGATCTGGCCAATGCCATCACCCTGCGTACCTCGATCATCGGCCACGAGCTGGGCTCCAGCCATGCCCTGATCGACTGGTTCCTTTCCCAGCAGGGGCCGGTGCGCGGTTTTGCCAAGGCAATTTTCTCTGGCCTGCCGACGGTCGAACTGGCGCGGGTGATGAAGGACTTCGTGCTACCGCACCCGACGCTCAGCGGCCTGTATCATGTCGCTGCGGCTCCGATCGCCAAGCTTGACCTGCTGCAACAGGTCGCTGGCCAGTACGGCAAGCAGATCGAGATCCGTCCGGACGACTCGCTGGTTATCGACCGTTCATTGGACGCTTCGCGGTTTAACCAGGCAACCGGCTATGCCGCCCCCGAATGGCCCGAGCTGGTCCGACGTATGCATCTCGGGCGTTGATATCCAAGGTTGGCGCCTGGAGCGAGTGACACTCCGGGCACAACAGGCATCATATCGCCATGTATCTATTTCATTTCGTTTGGTCTGCGGGCCTTACGCACCAGTTGGGAAGGTTTTATGTTCGATGACAAGGTATTGATGATCACCGGAGGCACCGGCTCCTTCGGTCACACGGTGTTACGGCGTTTCCTCGATACCAATGTGCGTGAAATCCGCATTTTCTCGCGCGACGAGAAAAAACAGGAAGACATGCGCATCGCCTTGGCCAATGACAAGGTCAAGTTCTACATCGGTGATGTCCGCGACAGCGACAGCCTCAAACAGGCGATGGTCGGCGTCGACTACATCTTCCACGCTGCGGCCCTCAAGCAGGTGCCTTCGTGCGAGTTCTACCCGATGGAAGCCGTGCGCACCAACGTCATCGGTACCGAGAACGTGCTCAACGCAGCGATCACCTGTGGCGTGAAGCGGGTGGTGGTGCTGTCCACCGACAAGGCGGTGTACCCGATCAACGCCATGGGCATTTCCAAGGCCATGGCCGAGAAGCTGGTGGTGGCCAAGTCGCGGATGATTCCCCAGGGGGGCACTGTGGTGTGCTCTACCCGCTACGGCAACGTCATGGCCTCCCGCGGCTCGGTGATTCCGCTGTTCATCGAGCAGATGCGCAGCGGTGAGCCGCTGACCGTGACCGACCCGGCCATGACGCGTTTTCTGATGTCCCTGGAAGACTCTGTAGACCTGGTGTTGCATGCCTTCGAACACGGCGAACAGGGTGACCTGTTCGTGCAGAAGGCGCCGGCTTCCACCGTGGGCGACCTGGCCCAGGCCCTGAAAGAGATGTTCGCCAGTGACAGCGCGCTGCGGGTCATCGGTACCCGCCATGGCGAGAAGCTCTACGAGTCGCTGGTGTCCCGCGAGGAAATGGCCAAGGCCGAAGACATGGGCCGCTACTACCGCATCCCGGCCGACAACCGCGACCTCAACTACAAGAAGTACTTCGTCGAGGGCGAGGAGAAGATCTCCGAACTCGAGGACTACACCTCGCACAATACCGAGCGCCTGGACATCGAGGGCGTCAAGCAGTTGCTGCTGAAACTCGACTACATCAAGGAGCAACTGAATGCTTAAGGTCATGACCCTGGTCGGCACCCGCCCGGAGCTCATCAAGATGAGCCGGGTAATCGCCGAACTCGACCGCCAGGTCAACCACGTGCTGGTTCACTCGGGGCAGAACTACGACTTCGAGCTCAACCAGGTGTTCTTCGATGACCTGGAAATCCGCAAGCCAGACCACTTCCTCGGTGCTGCCGGCGAAACTGCAGCGCAGACCATCGCCGAGGTGATCGCCAAGGCCGATGCGGTGTTCGAGCAGGAACAACCCGACGCGCTGCTGCTGTACGGTGACACCAACACCTGCCTGGCGGTGATCGCCGCCAAGCGCCGCAAGATCCCGGTGTTTCACATGGAAGCCGGCAACCGCTGCTTCGACCAGCGTGTGCCAGAAGAGCTGAACCGCAAGGTGCTCGACCATCTTTCGGACATCAACATGGTGCTGACCGAGCATGCCCGTCGCTACCTGATTGCCGAAGGCATCCGCCCGGAAACCATCATCAAGACCGGCTCCCACATGCATGAAGTGCTCGAGTACTACATGCCGAAGATCGAAGCGTCCGACGTGCTTGCCCGCAGCGGCCTGGAGGCCGGCAAGTTCTTTATCGTCAGCGCCCACCGCGAAGAAAACGTCGACAGCCCGGACAACCTGCGCGACCTGCTGGCTACCCTGCGTGCGCTGGTGGAGCAATATGGCTACCCGGTGATCGTCTCGACCCATCCGCGTACCCGCAAGCGTCTGGAAAGCCTGGGCGAGAGCCTTGATCACCCGCTGATCCGCTTCGTCAAGCCGTTCGGGCTGCTGGATTACATCAAGCTGCAGATGTCGGCGTTCTGCGTGTTGTCCGACAGCGGCACCATCACCGAGGAGGCCTCGTTGCTCAACCTGCCGGCGGTGACCCTGCGCAATGCCCACGAACGCCCCGAAGGCATGGATGAAGGCACGCTGATCATGAGCGGCCTGAAGGCCGAGTCGGTACTGGGCGCAGTGAAGGTGATCACCAGCCAGCACCAGGCCGGCCAGCGGCAGATTCCGGTAGTGCCGGACTACGAGGGCGGCCCGGTGTCGCAGCAGGTGGTGCGGGTGGTGCTCAGCTACACGGATTACATCAACCGTACCGTCTGGCGTAAGTCCTGAGTGGCGGGCGTGGCTGAACGGGTGCTGCTGACTGGTGCCAGTGGTTTCGTTGGGGCGGCCGTGGCCAGGCGTTTGCTGGCTGACGGCGGATGTGAGCTGATTTGCCCTGTGCGCAACGATGCTGCGAGCGTGCCGGCCGCGGCCCAGGCCGTGGTGTGCCGCGATTTTGCTGTCAACGATGGTTGGCAGGCAGCCTTGCAGGGCGTCGATGTAGTGGTCCACTGCGCCGCACGCGTGCATGTGATGAACGACAACGAGGCCGACCCCCTGGCAGCGTTTCGCCAGGTCAACGTGGCGGGTACCGTCAACCTGGCCCGCCAGGCTGCGGCTGCCGGTGTCCGGCGTTTCGTCTTCGTCAGTTCGATCAAGGTCAATGGCGAGGGCACCGCGCCCGGGGCCGACTACCGTGCAGATGATGCACCGGCCCCCCAGGACCCTTATGGGGTGTCCAAGCATGAAGCCGAACAGCAGTTGCTGCAGCTTGCCGAGCAGGGCTTGATCGAGGTGGTGATCGTGCGCCCGGTGCTGGTCTACGGGCCCGGCGTGAAGGCCAACTTTTTGTCGATGATGCGCTGGCTTGACCGCGGTGTGGTGCTGCCGTTCGGCGCCATCGACAACCGCAGAAGCCTGGTCGCACTGGATAACCTGGTGGACCTGGTGGTCACCTGCACCACCCACCCGGCAGCGGCCAACCAGGTATTTCTGGTCAGTGATGGCGAAGACCTGTCGACTACCCAGCTGCTGCGCCGCATGGCCAATGCGTTGGGAAAACCGGCCAGGTTGCTGCCGGTTCCAGCGTGGATGTTACGCCTGGCGGCCACCTGCCTGGGACGCAAGGCGCTGTCCCAGCGCCTGTGCGGTTCGTTGGCGGTCAATATCGATAAGACTCGTACACTGCTTGGCTGGACTGCGCCGGTCACGGTGGATGCAGCGCTCAAGGCCACGGCCCGGCATTATCAGGATTCCCTACGCAAATGATTTACTGGTTACTCCCGCTCGTGGTGGTCTTCTCTCTGGCGATGACTGCCTTGCTGCGCCGTTATGCCCTGGCGCGCAGCATCATCGACATTCCCAATGCCCGCAGCTCCCACAGCCTGCCGACCCCCCGTGGGGGCGGCGTGGCGATTGTCGTGGCGTTCCTGCTGGCGCTGCCGCTGCTGGTGTGGGGGGGGCTGCTCGACAGTGCGGCGCTGTTCGCCCTGTTTGGCGCCGGGCTGCTGGTGGCAGTGATCGGTTTCATGGATGACCATGGCCATATCGCCGCGCGCTGGCGCCTGCTCGGGCACTTCTGCGCGGCCATCTGGGCGCTGGCCTGGCTCGGCGGCCTGCCGCCGCTGCAGGTGTTCGGTTTCACCCTGGCAATGGGCTGGCTCGGTCATGTACTGGCTGCGTTCTACCTGGTATGGATGCTCAACCTGTACAACTTCATGGACGGCATCGATGGCATCGCCAGCGTCGAGGCGATTACCGCTTGCCTGGGTGCCTGCCTGCTGTACCTGGTGGGGGGCGCTGACCAGCTGATCTGGGCGCCACTGTTGCTGGCCGGGGCGGTTCTGGGGTTCCTGTTCTGGAACTTCCCGCCGGCACGGATCTTCATGGGCGATGCCGGCAGTGGTTTCCTCGGCATGGTGCTGGGGGTGCTGACGTTGCTGGCCGCCTGGCAGTCCAGCGAACTGCTTTGGGGCTGGCTGATCCTGCTTGGGGTGTTCGTGGTCGATGCCACCTTCACCCTGCTGCGCCGCCTGCTCAGGGGCGAGAGAGTCTACGAGGCGCACCGCAGCCATGCTTACCAGTTCGCCTCGCGGCGCTTGCGCCGACACCTGCCGGTGACCCTTGGGGTGCTGGCCATCAACCTGTTGTGGTTGCTGCCGCTGGCGGTGGCGGTAGTCTTACAGCAGATCGACGGTCTGGCCGGCCTGCTGCTCGCCTACGCGCCGTTGCTCGCCCTGGCATGGTTCTACCGCGCGGGCGCCCAAGAAGTATGACAAAGTGTCGGCCTTGACCGACACACGTGCACCTACCGTGCTATCTGGAGTTAACGTCATTTCCCGCGGGATGCGGGGGCGGGACAAGTCTGATGATGGAAAAACTGAGAACAGGCCTGTTAGGCCTGCCACGTCGCTACAAGCGGGCACTGCAGGTACCCGTCGATCTGCTGTTGGTCTGGCTGGCGCTGTGGATGTCGTTCGTCGTGCGCCTGGGGTGGGATGACGCAGGTCTGCCCTTCCTGAGCCATCCGTGGCTGTACCTGGCCGCGCCGGTCATCGCCATACCCATCTTCATCCGTTTTGGGATGTATCGGGCAGTCATGCGTTATTTCGGTAACGATGCCCTGATGGTCATCTTCAAGGCAGTCACCCTGTCGTCGCTGATGCTGGCGCTGGTTGTCTATTGGTATAGCAACCATACCACCCTGGTTCCGCGCTCGATCGTGTTCAACTATTGGTGGTTGAGTCTGGTCATGCTCGGCGGGCTTCGTCTGCTGATGCGCCACTATTTCATGGGCGACTGGTTCGCTGCTGCCCAGCACGTACCTTTCGCCAACCGCGACGACGGCCAGGTGCGTGTTGCCATCTACGGTGCCGGTGCAGCGGGCAATCAACTGCTGGCGGCCCTGCGCATGGGCCGCTCGATGCGCCCGGTGGCGTTCATCGACGACGACCCGGGCATCGCCGACCGGGTCATTTCCGGTTTGCAGGTGTTCAAGCCAAGCAAGATCCAGCGCATGATCGATGCCACCGGCGCCCAGGAAATTCTCATGGCCATCCCCTCGGCCAGCCGCGCCCGCCGGCGCGAGATTCTCAACGACCTGGAGGCCTTTCCGCTGCATGTACGCAGCGTCCCGGGCCTGATGGACCTGGCCAGCGGCCAGGTCAAGGTGGATGACATCCAGGAAGTCGATATCGCCGACCTGCTGGGGCGCGATGCGGTACCGCCCGAGGAGGGCCTGCTGCAGCGTTGCATCACCGGCAAGGTGGTACTGGTAACGGGGGCAGGTGGCTCCATCGGCTCGGAGCTGTGCCGGCAGATCATGGGCCTGGGCCCGACCACGCTGCTGCTGTTCGAACACAGCGAGTTCAACCTCTACAGCATCCTTAGTGAGCTGGAGCAGCGTTGCCAGCGCGAGTCGCTGAGTGTGCGCCTGCTGCCGATCCTGGGCTCGGTGCGCGACGCCGGCAAGCTGTTGCACGTGATGCAGACCTGGCAGGTGCAGACCGTCTACCACGCGGCCGCCTATAAGCACGTGCCAATGGTCGAGCACAACATCGCCGAAGGCGTACTGAACAATGTCATGGGCACCTTGCACGCGGCGCAGTCTGCGTTGCAGGCCGGGGTAGCCAACTTCGTGCTGATCTCCACCGACAAGGCGGTGCGGCCCACCAATGTGATGGGCAGCACCAAGCGTTTGGCCGAGATGACCCTGCAGGCCCTGAGCCGCGAGAGTTCTCCCGTACTGCTGGGCGACAGCCACCATGTGCCGCGAATCAACTCGACCCGCTTCACCATGGTGCGCTTCGGCAACGTGCTGGGGTCCTCCGGTTCGGTGATTCCGCTGTTCCGCAAGCAGATCAAGGCCGGTGGCCCGCTGACCGTGACTCATCCGAAGATCACCCGCTACTTCATGACCATCCCCGAGGCCGCACAGCTGGTGATTCAGGCCGGCTCCATGGGGCAGGGTGGTGATGTGTTCGTGCTGGATATGGGCGAACCGGTGAAGATCGTCGAGCTGGCGGAAAAGATGATTCACTTGTCGGGTTTGACCGTGCGCAGCGAGCGCAACCCTGCAGGCGATATCGCTATCGAGTTCAGCGGCCTGCGCCCTGGCGAGAAACTCTACGAAGAGCTGCTGATTGGTGACAACGTCGATGCCACCCGCCACCCGATGATCATGAGTGCCCATGAGGACCACCTGCCCTGGGAAGTGCTCAAGGAGCGCCTTGAGCAGTTGCTGGCTTCGGTCGCGGGCGATGACTACGGGCGTGTGCGGCAGTTGCTGCGCGAGACCGTCAGCGGCTATACGCCTGATGGCGAAATCGTCGACTGGATATACCAGCAGCGGCGATTGGAGCCCTGATTCCGAAAAAGCCCGGCGATCTGCCGGGTTTTTTTGTAGGTATTTTCACCAGCCTCAACCCTTTGAATTATCTGGAAAAAGTTGCTTTGGGTGGGCCGTTTGCGCAGCGCGCAGGGCGTGACTAGGGTTGGCTGGGCAACCAAGAAGGTTGCATACCCTACCGACTCAAGGAGTGTCGAACCATGCGCAATACCGTCCTCAGCTACCTGTTGCTCCCGCTGCTGGGCCTGTCGTTATCATTGCAGGCCGCGCCTGCGTCGACGACCCTGCCAGCTACCGAGGTCACTGCGCCGTCAATGGGCATGGCAAGCGATCAACCCGGCACTGCCATGCTCGACCTGAACAGCGCCGATGCCGGCACGCTGCAGCGAGAGCTCAACGGCATCGGCAAGGCCAAGGCCGAAGCCATCGTCGCCTACCGGGATGCCAATGGCCCGTTCACTTCGGTGGATGAGCTGCTGGAAATCAAGGGCATCGGCAACGCGCTGCTGGAGCGCAACCGTGACAAGCTGATGGTCAAGTAAGTACGCCCATGGCCGGTCATCTCCTGCAGGAGTGGCCGGCCTGCCGTGTGTCAGCGATCCTGGGCTTCCTTGGCGTCCATTTCGGCATTGCGCTCATGGACCTTTTTCAATTGTTCCTCGGTCAACGGCAGCTTCTTGGCCGTATCACGCAACATCATCAGCCCGCCGACGATCGAGCCGAGGGCTACTATCAGTATCAACCAGGCATACCAAGGCATCGATGTTCTCCTGCAAAGCATGTGGGACGGCGCTTGTAGAACATTCGAACCACATGCGCCAGCGATGGTTCAATTATAGGATCGGCCACCGCCACGGCCAATTGTTCGTGACCCGCGGCCCCCAAAGCCTGCCCCACTTCGTTTACAATGCGCGCCGTTCAAGACTTGCCAAGAGACCGCTGCCCATGTCCGCCTGCCAGACGCCCCTGATCGTCGCCCTGGATTTCCCTACCCGTGAAGCCGCCCTGAAGCTGGCTGACCAGCTCGACCCTGCGCTGTGCCGGGTGAAAGTCGGCAAGGAGCTGTTCACCAGCAGTGCGTCCGGCATCGTCGAGACGTTGTGCGCCAAGGGCTTCGAGGTGTTCCTCGACCTGAAATTCCACGATATCCCCAACACCACCGCCATGGCGGTCAAGGCCGCGGCCGAGATGGGCGTGTGGATGGTCAACGTGCACTGCTCCGGCGGCTTGCGCATGATGTCGGCCTGCCGTGAAGAACTGGCCAAGCGCAGCGGCCCGCAGCCGCTGCTGATCGGTGTGACCGTGCTGACCAGCATGGAACGCGAGGACCTGGCCGGCATCGGCCTGGACGTCGACCCGCAGGAACAGGTGCTGCGCCTGGCGGCGCTGGCGCAGAAGGCCGGCATGGACGGCCTGGTGTGCTCGGCCCTGGAGGCTCCTGCACTTAAGGCTGCGCACCCTTCGCTGCAACTGGTGACCCCGGGGATTCGCCCGGCCGGCAGCGCCCAGGACGACCAGCGCCGTATCCTCACCCCGCGTCAGGCACTGGATGCCGGTTCCGACTACCTGGTGATCGGCCGCCCGATCAGCCAGGCGGCCGACCCGGCCCAGGCGCTGGCGGCGGTGGTTGCCGAGATTCGTGGTTAACCGCTGACGGCCTCATCGCCGGCAAGCCGGCTCCTACAGAGAATGTGATCATCTGTAGGGGCCGGCTGTTTCAGACCTTCAGCACCAGCTTGCCGAAGTTCTCCCCGCTGAATAGCTTGAGCAGCGTTTCGGGGAAGGTCTCCAGCCCCTCCACCACATCCTCCTTGCTCTTCACCTTGCCGCTGGCCAGCCAGCCGGCCATCTCCTGTGCGGCCTTGCCGTATTCCTTCACGTGGTCCATCACCACGAAGCCTTCCATGCGCGCGCGGTTCACCAGCAGCGACAGGTAGTTGGCCGGGCCCTTGACCGCCTCCTTGTTGTTGTACTGGCTGATGGCACCGCAAATCACCACCCGCGCCTTGAAATTCAGACGCGACAGCACCGCGTCCAGAATATCGCCGCCAACGTTGTCGAAATACACATCGACGCCCTTGGGGCATTCGCGCTTCAGGCCCGCCAGTACATCCTCGGCCTTGTAGTCGATCACCCCATCGAAGCCCAGTTCGTCCTTGAGGTACTGGCACTTCTGCGCGCCGCCGGCAATGCCGACCACATGGCAGCCCTTGAGCTTGGCAATCTGCCCGGCAATGCTGCCGACCGCGCCGGCAGCGCCGGAAATCACCACCGTTTCGCCGGCCTTGGGCTGGCCGACCTCCAGCAGGGCGAAGTAGGCGGTCATGCCGGTCATGCCCAGCGCCGACAGGTAGCGCGGCAGGGGCGCCAGGCGCGGGTCGATCTTGTGCATACCCTGCGGCTCGCCAGTGAAGTAGTCCTGCACGCCAAGGGCACCGCTGACATGCTCGCCGGCCTTGTAGTCAGGGTGTTTCGAGGCCACCACCTCGCCCACGCCGAGAGCGCGCATCACCTGGCCAAGGCCCACCGGCGGGATATACGACTTGCCTTCGTTCATCCAGCCACGCATGGCCGGGTCCAGCGACAGGTAAAGGTTTTTCACCAGCACCTGGCCTTCAGCCGGCTCGGCAGCCGGTACCTGCTCGTAGGTGAAGTCGTCGCGGCGCACGGCGCCGACGGGGCGTTTACTGAGCAGGAAGCGGCGGTTGGTATGGGGCATGGCGAGTTCTCCTGAAACGAGGCATGGGGGTTGATGATCGACCGTGCTGATGGGCCGCGTCACGCAAGATCACCGGCAACGATAGTAGTACAACCGCGCCCCTGATGATGCTGCCCAGGCCAGTGTGCCCCTGACTAGACTCACTTCCGACCCGATTTCTTCATTGCAGGAGCCCGTGATGAGCATGACTTTCTCCGGCCAGGTCGCCCTGGTCACCGGTGGTGCGGCCGGTATTGGCCGGGCGACAGCCCTGGCGTTCGCTGCCGAGGGCCTGAAGGTAGTGGTAGCTGACCGTGATGCGGCCGGTGGCGAAGCCACGGTGGCACTGATTCGCGAGGCGGGCGGCGAGGCGCTGTTCGTGGCCTGTGATGTCACCCGGGACAGCGATGTACGCCAACTCCACGAGCAAGCCATGCACACCTATGGCCGCCTGGACTACGCCTTCAACAACGCCGGCATCGAGATTGAAAAGGGCCGCCTGGCCGAGGGCAGTGAGGCCGAGTTCGACGCGATCATGGGTGTCAACGTCAAGGGTGTATGGCTGTGCATGAAGTACCAGCTGCCGCTGCTGCTGGCCCAGGGCGGCGGGGCGATCGTCAACACGGCCTCGGTGGCCGGCCTTTCGGCGGCCCCGAAGATGAGCATCTATGCCGCCTCCAAGCACGCGGTAATCGGCCTGACCAAGTCGGCGGCCATCGAGTACGCGAAAAAAGGCATCCGGGTGAATGCGGTATGCCCGGCGGTGATCGACACCGACATGTTCCGCCGTGCCTACGAGGCCGATCCGCGCAAGGCTGAGTTCGCCGCGGCGATGCACCCGGTGGGGCGTATCGGCAAGGTGGAGGAGATCGCCAGTGCGGTGCTGTACCTGTGCAGCGATGGCGCGGCGTTCACCACCGGCCATAGCCTGACGGTCGACGGCGGTGCGCTGGCGATCTGAGTCTTCTTGCTGAATTGAGCGGTAGCGTGGGAGCGGGCTTGCCCCGCGATGGGGCCCGCACGGGATGATCGCGAGGCAAGCCCGCTCCCACGGTGCCATTCAATCCAACGGCAACCGCCACTGATGTCGCCTACGGACAGGCCCGGCGGGCCCTGGCGCTGTTCCGGCACGCAGGGCGACCTCCATCAGCCTGAAAGCGACACACTCATAGCCAAATGACACCATTCTGGCGCCAAGGTCTTGTGATGGGGGCATGGGCGTTGTCACTCTGTCGATGGCTGTCGGGTCCGCTTTGCGGCCCATCGCCGGCAAGCCGGCTCCTACAGGCGATGGGGGCGAACCACAATTGACGGGGGGATCGCCAATGGCGACGAGCAGACAGGGTGTTCTGGCCAACCTGGGCATGGCCCGCAAGCTCGGCCTGGGCTTTGCCCTGGTGCTGCTGCTGACCCTGGTGGTGGCTGCCCTCGGCGTCTACGCCCTGACCCACGTCGGCCAGCGTTTCGACGGCCTGCGCCAGATGGCCCAGTTCAATACCGACCTGTTGCGCCTGCGCCAGCACGAACAGGCTTTTGCCCTGCGCTCCGACATCAAGGAGGCCGATGCCCTGCGCACCGGCCTGCAGGCCCTGAGTGAACGCGCCCGCAGCCTGCCGGCGCTGGCCGCTGCCGAGGGCGACCTGGCCGCCTACGGCCAGGCTTTCGATCAGTTTGTCCAGGCGGTACAGGCCAAGGAGCTGGCGCTGGATATGGCCAGTTGGTCGGTCTCCAGCGTCGCCAACAACCTCGATGTGCTGCAGTCGGGCCTGGCCGACGACGGCGCCTACACCCTCAAGCAGTCCCAAGGCCAGCAGGGCAGCGAGTTCCTCGAACAGTCCGCCCAGGTGGCGCAGGTGTCGCGGTTGATGCTGCAGGCCATGGACGAGGCCCGCGTGCGCCTGGAGCAGAGCCGCAAGGGCAGCGAGGAGGGTGGCCAGGGGCGCATCGCCCAGACCGTCGAGGCCGCAGGGCTGGTCGAGCAACTCAAGGGCAGCATTGACGACGCCGGCTATCAGAGCGTGCTCGGCGAGGTGGCCGGGCACATTGCCAGTTTCTCCGACAAGCTCAACGAATACACCGACCTGCTCGGCCAGGAGCAGGGCATCAAGGCGCAGTTGCAGGCGCGCGCTGGGCAAGCCACTGCCCGGGTCGACCAGGCGTACGCCGCCCAGGAGCAAGCCATGCAGGCCGAGCTTGCGCGCAATGCCACGGCCATCATGGTCGCCACCGGCCTTGCGCTGCTGGTGGGCATGCTGGCCGCCTGGCTGATCACCCGTGCGGTGGTGGCTCCGCTGCGCCGGGTGATCGAGCGCGCCCGGCGCATCGCCGCAGGCGAGCTGGCGATCGAGGCCGAAGCGCCGCGCAAGGACGAGGTGGGGCAGTTGCAGCAGGCCATGCAGCAGATGGCCGAAGGCCTTACCGGCATTGTCGGCGGCCTGCAGCAGGGCATCGAGCAACTGGCCGGCAGCGCCCAGGCGCTGTCGGCGGTGACCGAGCAGACCAACCGCGAGGTCGGCAGCCAGAAGGACGAAACCGAGCAGGTGGCCACCGCCATGCAGCAGATGACCGCCACCGTGCACGACGTGGCGCGCAACGCCGAGCAGGCGGCCCAGGCGGCCCAGGCCGCCGACGACAAGGTCGGCAGCGGGCAGGAGGTGGTGCGCCAGAGCATGCAACGCATCGAGCAACTGGTAACTGCGGCCGAGACCGCCAGCAGCGGCATCGACAGCCTCAGTGCCGAGATCCACACCATCGGTGACGTGCTGGAGGTGATCAAGAGCGTCGCCGAGCAAACCAACCTGCTGGCACTCAATGCCGCCATCGAAGCGGCCCGGGCCGGCGAGCAGGGGCGTGGTTTTGCCGTGGTGGCCGACGAGGTGCGGGCCCTGGCCCGGCGTACCCGGCAGTCCACCGAAGAGATCGAGCGCCTGGTGGCCAGCCTGCGTGGCAATGCCCAGCAGTCGGTGACGCAGATCCGCGGCAGCACCGAGCTGGTGCGCCTGGCAGTGGCCGACGCGCTGCAGACCGAAAGCGCACTGGGCAGCATTGCGGCGGCGGTATCGTTGATCCAACAGATGAACCAGCAGATCGCCGCCGCCGCCGAGCAGCAGAGCTCGGTGGCCGAGGAAATCAGCCGCAGCGTCACGCAGATTCGCGGCAGCGCCGATCAGGCGGCGCTGGCCATGGCCGACAACGCCCGCTCAAGCATCGAGCTGGCGCGCTTGGGGGATGACCTGAAAGGGATGGTTGGGCATTTCAGGTTGTGATCACCTTCAGGCCTGTGCCGAACCTGTAGGAGCCGGCTTGCCGGCGATGAGGCCGGTACAGGTAGCACACGCCTGTTCTCCCACACAGATTACCGGTGGGAGCAACTGTCTTGGGCCGGCTTTACCGGCCCTATCGCCGGCAAGCCGGCTCTCATAGAACAAACTACAACTCATTGATTTAACACAGTCCCCGTGGGAAGCGGCCTTGTGTCGCGATGGGC
>NZ_JBJDNC010000028.1:0-95520 GCF_044900265.1 Pseudomonas sp. NPDC089406
GGCCCTATCGCCGGCAAGCCGGCTCTCATAGAACAAACTACAACTCATTGATTTAACACAGTCCCCGTGGGAAGCGGCCTTGTGTCGCGATGGGCTGCGCAGCAGCCCCGGCAACTTTGCATGAAGCCGAGATATTGGGGCCGCTTCGCGCCCCATCGCGACACAAGGCCGCTTCCCACAGAGACCGTGGTGCATCTGCGAGACTAGTTCTCTGCGCGACAGCGCAGCCCGAAAGGGCTGGGTGATCTCCTACAGGTCTGTGCCGAATCAGAGATCTGTGTACAGGCTCTCAGCCCTGGTACTGCGCTGCTGCATTGGCCAGGGTCTTGCCGATCTCATCGCGCAAGGCTGCCGGCTGTTCCACCACTAAGCCTTCCCCTTGCCCCAGCAGCCACCAGCGCAGCGGCCAGCCATCCACCACCGTGGCGCGCAGCCGGTGGCCCTGCTCCAGGGCGGCCAACTGCATGTCGGCGGTCAGCGGCGCCTCGCGCAACTGGCGGGCCAACTGGTCACTGACCCAGGCCTGCAACTCCATGCCTTCTTCCTGCACCGGCTGCAGCGAGTCCCCACGCAGGTAAGCCTGCAAATCGAAATTGCCGCGCAGCTCGCCGCCGGCGCTGGACGACCAGTGCCAGCCAAACGGGATGCTCTTGTCGTTGCGCTCCAGCGGGAAAATCAGCGACAGCTCGTTGAGGTCGCGCTCGACCGTGCGTTTGCTCACGGTAAAGCCCACGTCACGCAGGCGCCAGACAAGCTCGGCGCTGGTGATGCCGGGTGAGCGGCCGGGCAGTTGGCGCAGCAAGGCCCATTGGCGGCTGAGGGTGGCGCGGGTGGTGGCGAACGGCAAAAGGGAACGTCCTTGTCTAGGCTTGCCGCTTAGGATGGCGGCATGGGCGGGTCATGGCAATTGGCCACAGCCGGTTCAGATCAAGGAAGAGGCAATTGGTTGCCGAACGGTAGTTCGTTCGCGACAGGTTTTGTCGTGCCGTCGCGCAGAATCACGCCTCAGCGCAGTCGAGGTCAGGGCTGTGAGGTTCAATGAGGATGAACATGCCTGCTGCCAGCAATATCCATTCAATGCTCGCGCGGCTGCTGCCCGAGCGCATCGCCCCGGCGCCGTCGCGCCCGGGGCAGCGCCATCGCCTGTTCGCCGGTATCGGCCTGCCCAGCCAGCCGGCGCTGGCCGGCGAGCGCTTCGGCCTGATCCACCGCCTGGACGAAGCGGTGGACATGCACGCGGTGTACGCCGACCTGTGCCGGCAAGCGTTGCTGGGTAACGTGGCGGTGCTCAACGACCTGGGCTGGATCTGGCTCAATGGCAAGTACTGGCGCGGCGATACCGTGCTGGCCGGGCACCTGCTGCGCATGGCCGCGCTGCAGGGCAATGCCGCTGCCTGGTTCAACCTGGGCCAGCAGCATTACTTCGGCAAGGGTGTGGATATCAGCTACGCCAACGCCGCCGAGTATTACCGCCACGCCTTCGAGCGCGGCCTGCTGCATGCCGCGGCGGCGCTGGGCGACCTGTACGAGGAAGAGGTGTGCGACGGCGACCAGGACTGGCAGGTGGACCCGCCGCAGGCCTACCAATGGTTTTTGCGCGGCGCCCAGCGCGGCGAGACGCGCTGCCGCTTCGAGGTGGGCTACCGGTTGCTGCACGGGCTGTATGTGGAGCCCGACACCAAGGCGGCGCTGTACTGGCTGGAGCTGGCGGCGGCCACCGGGGTGATGCAGGCCGCCGAGGAGCTGGCGGTGCATTTCAGTCGCCGCGATGCGGCGCGCTACATGGGCTGGCGCGACCAGGCGATCCAGTTGGGCAGCACCCTGGCGTTGACCATGAAGCTGGAAGACCAGATACAGCCGTGACCTGATTGTGGGATGCCTGTACCGGCCTCATCGCCGGCAAGCCGGCTCCTACAGGTACGGCGCAGGCCTGAAGCTTATGCGGTCCCTGTGGGAGCGGCTTTAGCCGCGAAGCAGGCGACGCGGTGCTTGGCACCGGCTGTGCCGGTGTTCGCGGGTAAACCCGCTCCCACAGGGTACGCAAGCGCTTGCGAATTCTGTTCTCTGCGCGACAGCGCAGTCCAAAGGCGATGAGGCCGGTACAGGCTGGCTTGATGAACAACCTTTCATCCACCCCTGCGGTCACCCGCGGTTGACGACAGGGGGAGGGCGGGGCGTATATTGATAGTTAGCAAACTATGAATATATTCGGTTCCCCAATGTCTCTCGACGCACTGCAACTGAAAATCAGCAGCGGCATGGTAGTGGCGGCCCGGCACTGGCGTCGCCTGTGCCAGGGCGCGCTGACCGGCTATGGCATTTCCGAGGCCTGCGCGGTGCCGTTGCTGATGATCGTGCGCCTGGGCGATGGCGTGCACCAGGTGGCCGTGGCCCAGGCCGCGGGCCTGGAAAGCCCGTCGCTGGTGCGCCTGCTCGACCAGCTGTGCAAGGCCGGGTTGGTCAGGCGCTGCGAAGACCCGCTGGACCGCCGCGCCAAGGCCCTGAGCCTGACCGCCGAAGGCCGCGCCCTGGCCGAGTCCATCGAAGGCGAGCTGGTGCGCCTGCGCCGCGAGGTGCTGCTGGGCATCGAGCCGGCCGACCTTGAAGCCACCCTGCGGGTGATCCAGGCCTTCGAAGCCGCCGGAATGCAACCGTGAGCGGCTTTTTCAGCTCGGTGCCACCGGCCCGCGACTGGTTCTACGGCGTGCGTACCTTCGCAGCGTCGATGATCGCCCTGTACATCGCCCTGTTGCTGCAACTACCGCGCCCCTACTGGGCCATGGCCACGGTGTACATTGTCTCCAGCCCGTTCGTCGGGCCGACCAGTTCCAAGGCCCTGTACCGCGCCCTGGGTACGCTGCTGGGTGCCGGCGGGGCGATTTTTCTGGTGCCGCCGCTGGTGCAGTCGCCGCTGCTGCTGAGCATCGCCATCGCGCTGTGGACCGGCATCTTGCTGTTCCTTTCGCTGAACCTGCGCACCGCCAACAACTATGTGCTGATGCTGGCCGGCTACACCCTGCCGATGATCGCCCTGGCGGTGGTCGACAACCCGCTGGCGGTGTTCGACGTGGCCTCATCCCGGGCCCAGGAGATCTGCCTGGGCATCGTCTGCGCGGCGGTGGTCGGGGCGATTTTCTGGCCACGCCGGCTGGCGCCAGTAGTTGTCGGGGCCACCGGCAACTGGTTCAGCGAAGCGATCCGCTACAACGACACCTACCTTGCCCGTGAGGTCAGCGCCGACAAGGTCGGCGGCATGCGCGGGGCGATGGTCGCCACCTTCAACTCGCTTGAGCTGATGATCGGCCAGCTCGGCCACGAAGGTGCCGGCCCGCACACCCTGAAGAACGCCCGTGAGCTGCGTGGGCGGATGATCCATCTGCTGCCGGTCATCGACGCCCTGGACGACGCCCTGGTGGCGTTGGAAGGCCGCGCCCCGGCGCAGTTTGCGCAAATTCAGCCGGTGCTTCAGGCCGCCCGCGAATGGCTCAAGGGCACCGCCGACAGTGCCTCGGTGGCGCGCTGGACCGCCCTGCACGAGCAGATCGACCGCCTGCAGCCCGGCGCTGCGGCGCTGGACCAGCGTGCCGAGCTGCTGCTGTCCAACGCCCTGTACCGCCTGACCGAATGGGCCGACCTGTGGCAGGACTGCTGCACCCTGCAGCACGCCCTGCGCCTCGACGACCCCACGCCCTGGCGCGCGGTGTACCGGCACTGGCGCCTGGGCCGGCTGACGGCGTTCTTCGACCGTGGCCTGATGCTCTACTCGGTGGTGTCCACGGTGCTGGCGATCATCGTCGCCTGCGGCCTGTGGATAGGTTTGGGCTGGAACGACGGCGCCAGCGCGGTGATTCTGGCGGCGGTGTCGTGCAGCTTCTTCGCCGCCATGGACGACCCGGCGCCGCAGATCTACCGGTTCTTCTTCTGGACCTTGATGTCGGTGATCTTCTCAAGCCTCTACCTGTTCCTGGTGCTGCCCAACCTGCACGACTTCCCGATGCTGGTGCTGGCCTTCGCCGTGCCGTTCATCTGCGTCGGCACCCTGACCGTGCAGCCGCGCTTTTACCTGGGCACCCTGCTGACCATCGTCAACACCTCGACCTTCATCAGCATCCAGGGCGCCTACGACGCCGACTTTTTCGCCTTCATCAACGCCAACCTGGCCGGCCCCGTGGGCCTGCTGTTCGCCTTTATCTGGACCCTGGTGATGCGCCCGTTCGGCGTGGAGCTGGCGGCCAAGCGCATGACCCGCTTCGCCTGGCGCGACATCGTCGAAATGACCGAGCCGGCCACCCTGGCCGAGCACCGACAGGTTGGCGTGCAGATGCTCGACCGGCTGATGCAGCACCTGCCGCGGCTGTCGCAAACCGGCCAGGACAGCGGCGTGGCGCTGCGCGATTTGCGCGTGGGGCTGAACCTGCTGGACCTGCTGGCCTACCTGCCGCGCGCCGGCGGCCAGGCCCGCGAGCGCCTGACCACGGTGATCGAGGAAGTGGGCGCGCACTACGCCGCCTGCCTGCGGGCCGGCGAGCGCCTGCACGCCCCGGCTGCGCTGCTGCGCAACATGGAGCGCGCGCGCCTGGCGCTGAACCTGGACGAACTCTACGAACGCGGCGACGCCCGCACCCACCTGCTGCATGCCCTGGCGGGCCTGCGCCTGGCGCTGCTGCCGGGGGTGGAGGTGATGCTCGAGCCTGCCGAACAAACGCAACTGCCCCCCGGCCTGGACGGAGCGCCCCTGTGATCGGTGAACTGGATATCAGCGGGGTGTTCCTGCCCACGCTGCTGGTGATGATGTTTGGCACCTACCTGTTGTTCCTGGGGGTGCACGCGGTGCTGGTGCGCCTGCATTTCTACCGCCTGGTCTGGCACCGGGCGCTGTTCAACGTTGCCCTGTATGCCGTGCTGCTGGGCGCGGTCGACCACTTTTGCCGAAGCCTGATGCTGCCATGAAAAAACCTTTGCTGACCTTGGGCCGCGCGGTCCTGACCTTGCTGGTAGTGACCCTGGCCACCGTGCTCGTGTGGCAGATGGTGGTGTACTACATGTTCGCCCCCTGGACCCGCGACGGGCACATTCGCGCCGACGTGATCCAGATTGCCCCGGATGTGTCCGGGTTGATCCAGCAGGTCGAGGTGCGCGACAACCAGACCGTCAAACGCGGCGACGTGCTGTTCACCATCGACCAGGACCGCTTCACCCTGGCCCTGCGCCAGGCCAAGGCAACCCTCGGCGAGCGCCAGGAAACCCTGGCCCAGGCCAGCCGCGAGGCGCAGCGCAACCGCAAGTTGGGCAACCTGGTAGCGGCCGAGCAACTGGAAGAGAGCCAGTCCCGCGAGGCCCGCGCCCGCTCGGCGGTCAGCGAGGCCCAGGTGGCGGTGGACACCGCGCAGCTGAACCTCGACCGCTCGGTGGTGCGCAGCCCGGTGGACGGCTACCTCAACGACCGCGCCCCGCGTAACCACGAGTTCGTCACCGCCGGGCGGCCGGTGCTGTCGGTGGTCGACAGCGCCTCGTACCACGTCGATGGCTACTTCGAAGAAACCAAGCTGGGCGGCATCAACGTCGGCGATGCCGTGGACATTCGCGTGATGGGCGACAACACCCGCCTGCGCGGCCATGTGCAGAGCCTGGCTGCCGGCATCGAGGACCGCGACCGCAGCAGCGGTGCCAACCTGCTGCCCAACGTCAACCCGGCGTTCAGCTGGGTGCGCCTGGCCCAGCGCATTCCGGTGCGCATCGCCTTCGACGAGGTGCCGCAGGACTTTCGCATGATCGCCGGGCGTACTGCCACGGTGTCGATCATCGAGGGCCAGCGCCCATGAAACAGCTGATCCTGGCCGGGCTGTGCCTGTCTTTGGGGGCCTGCATGATGGTCGGCCCCGACTATGAGGTGCCCAAGGATGCGGCGGTGCAACGCAGCGACCTCAACGGCCCGCTGCGCCAGGATGCCGACAGCGTGGTGTCGGCGCCGGTGCCCGAGGACTGGTGGCAGCTGTATCAGGATCAACGGCTCAACGCATTGGTACGCCAGGCCTTGAGCGCCAACACCGAGCTGCGCGTGGCCGCCGCCAACATCGCCCGGGCCCGTGCCCAGGTCGAAGTGGCCGAGTCCCAGGGCGGCTTCAACGGTGGCTTCAAGGCCGGTGCCCAGCGTTTGCAGGAGTCCGGCGAAGCCTTCCTGCTGCCGGAGAAAGTGCCGGTGGCCAATATCGGCGAGGCGATTTTCAGTGCTTCGTACCAGTTCGACCTGTGGGGCACCTTCAAGCGCGGCACCGAGGCCGCCAAGGCCAACGCCGATGCGGTGCAGGCGGCGGCCGACACGGCGCGCATCACCCTGGTGGCGGATGTGGTCAAGGCCTACACCCAGGTGTGCTCGGCCAACGAGGAGTACCACATTGCCCACCAGTCGCTCGACCTGCAGCAGCAGAGCGTGCAACTGACCCAGCGCCTGCGCGATGCCGGGCGCGGTGATGATACCCAGGTGACCCGTTCGCAGACCCAGTTCAAGTCGTTGCGCGCCGAGCTGCCGCGCTTCAAGGCCGAACGTGAGGCCGGGCTGTATACCCTGGCTGCGTTGCTGGCAAAACCTGTCGAGCAACTGCCTGCCGGTACCGCCGACTGCGCCGAGCTGCCCCAGCTCACACAACTGGTGCCTGTAGGCGACGGCGCCGCTTTGCTCAAGCGCCGCCCCGACGTGCGCCAGGCCGAACGCCAGCTGGCGGCCGCGACCGCGGAAATTGGCGTGGCCACCGGCGCGCTGTACCCGGACATCAGCATCGGCGCCCAGGTGGGCACCATCGGTATTCTGGAGAACCTCGGCGAAGCGTCGACCAACCGTTGGGGCATCGGCCCGCAGATCAGCTGGAGCATCCCCACCAACGGCACCCGGGCACGCATTCGCATGGCCGAGGCCTCGACCCAGGCGGCGCTGGCGCATTTTGACGGGGTGGTGTTGAACGCCATTCGTGAAACCCAGACGCGGTTGGCGCAGTACAGCGCGTTGTTGGACCGGCGCGATGCCCTGGCCGAGGCCGAACGCTCGGCGAAGGAATCGGCGGACCAGACGCATTTGCGCTACCAGGTGGGGCGTGAGTCGTTTTTGGCGGACTTGCAGGCGACGCGCACCTACACCGATGTGCGGGCGCAGCTGGCGGCGGCGAACAGCCAGGTGGCCATGGGGCAGATCGGGGTGTTTCTGGCGTTGGGTGGGGGGTGGAAGGGCAAGCCCTGAGCCAGGATATCGATGGCATCAGGGCATGCAGGTGCCTGGCGTGGGGTTGCATCAGGGCATGCAGGTGCTCGCCACAACCCTTGCAGCGCCTGTGAGATCGAGCGCCGCCCGCGCGGCGCATCGCGACACAAGGCCGCTCCTACATCTGTTTCGGGCCAGTTATGCCTGTGAAAGTATCGGCGCCTGCCTTGGTGCATGTCTTGAGTCATGTGGAGCGGCGACAATGCCCACGCTGAAACCGCGTCGAACCAACAAGGCGGACCAGGTGATGGCACAGAACAGACTGGCCCGAAACAAACTGTAGGAGCGGCCTTGTGTCGCGATGCGCCGCGCGGGCGGCGCTCGATCTGATAGGCGCCGGAGAATCCTCGGCGAACACCTGGTGGCCGTGATGCGGTCCAGCGACAGGCCCTGCCAGCCTCACAAATTTCGTCGATCTACCCGTAAATCGTACGAAATTTCCGAGTTTGAAACCAAATCCTACAGATCCTAATGCTTTAGGACCTATCCTACGCGCTTTGCGGAAGTTTCAATGTTGTCGGGGAAATGCCTCAGGAATAACGTCCTCGGGTCGCTTTTGGCGATCGGGATTGAGACCCCCGGCAACATGAGAATTACACCGCTTATGGCGGTCGTACGCGGGCAGGCTTCGGCCTGATCGGGTTTCTCATGTGGCCCGGGTCTCACACCTGCGTACGACTGCCACCCAACTCAGTGAGACGGGGAGGAAGGTAGTTCCTTAAGGTCCACGTGAGGCTTCATCAATGAAAAAACTCGTCCCCGACCCACCCCACACCCCCTTCTTCTCCATCCAAAGCCACCTCCTGCCCGCCGACGCCCTGGCCCACGCCAGCGAGCTGCTGCGCGGCATCAGCGAAACCCTCGACGAACACTGCCGCCTGCACGCCGGCGAGCCGGGCCTGAACATGCTGGCCAACGCCACCCACAGCACCGACATGGCCCGTGCCCTGGTGGAACATGCACTGACGCGCCTGGACGCGGCGCAGGGGGTTGGCGCATGAGCGAGGTAACCCACACCTTCACCACCGTCGGCAGCGAAACCTGCCTGGATATGTTCCGGGTGCAGCCGGGTATCCCCCTGGAGCGGGTACTGGGCGAAATTGCGGTACTGCTGGGGTGCATTCGCCACCTGTCCACCGAGGCAGAGATGGAAGGCGACCTGCTGGCGGGGAGTGCGGCGCGGATCTTGAGCGACATGGCCAAGGCGCTGGCCAATGACCTGGAGCGGGGGATGAATCGGGCGGGAGGGTAGCCTCGGCAGGCAGCATTGGCTTTTGTAGGAGCGGCCTTGTGTCGCGATGGGCTGCGCAGCAGCCCCACGTTCTGCGCATCATGCGAGATCGCCGGGGCCGCGTTGCGGCCCTTTCGCGGCACAAGGCCGCTCCTACAGGGACCGAGGCTGCTGCTTAGTTCAACACCCGCGCCGGCTCATCCGGCGGCAGGTTGTTTTGCCCGCGCGGGTGGCCTGGCTTGCCGGCCACTGTGCCACCGATCTGCTCAGCCAGCTGCTGCGCAACATCTTCACCCAGCGCCTTGGACACATCACGCACCACCCGTGGGCGGTTCAGCGTCACCCGGCGGTCGCGGCCGTTCACCAGCTTGGTGTCCTGCCCTTCACCCATGGCGGTGAACGCCGAGGTGATCTGGTAGGTGCGGGTGTCGATCAGGCTGAAGTCGGCCACCACGGTCAGGCCCAGCACCGCCGAATAGCTGTCGGTGTGGTCCAGGGCGTTGGTGTCCTGCTGGAAGTCGATGTCCGACAGGGTGCCGAACAGCACGTAGTCGGCCCCCGGGAACGCACCGCCCTTGATGCGGCGAATCACGTCGTACACGTCTTCATTGGCGCCTGCGGTATACGGGTGGCCCTGCACCAGCTCGAACACGCCGGTCTTGAGGATCTCGCCCTTGATGGCGCCACCGAACTTGCGCAGCTCGGTCTGTTCGATGTAGCTGTTCAGGCTCTCGTACTCGCTGTAGCTCGCCTGGCTGTTGGCGTGGTACATGCCCGACTGCGCGCTGTTCTGCGCGTTGACGCTGTGGATGTACTCCTGCACCTGGGCCTCGTAGGCCAGGTCGGTCACCGCCACCTTGGGGGCCGCCTGCGCGCCGAACGCGCAGGCCAGGCCAATCACTGCCATCCATGCACGCATCGGTCAGCGCTCCGTGGTCTTGCGGATTTCTTTTTCGTCCATCCATTCGGCCAGGCCGCTTTCGACGTCGATCAGTTGCAGGCTGAACTTGTAGAACACGTCCTTGTAGTCGCTGCTGCGCTTGACGATCGAGCTGATCGAGCCTTCCAGGCGGTACTTGGCGGCGATCATGTTGCCGGTCTTGGCCACGGTGCTCTTCTTGTACAGGCCGCTCTGGTTCTGCAGCTTGAGCTGGTCGACCTGGCTCTGCATGGCGTTGTTGTCGCTGGCAAAGCGCGCTACGCCGCTCTTCATCAGCTGGGTCTTGATGGAGGTGGTGATCTCGCGGGTATCGATGTACTCGCTGGTCTTGTTCTGCACGTCGTACACCTGCACCACCGGGCGGCCGCTAAGCACGCCGGACTGGGCCAGGGAGCGGGTCATGCTCTCGGCGATCATCTGCAGGTCGGTGGAGCCGAACTCGTTGGTTATCAGCTCAACGGCCTTGCTGTCGCCGTAGCTGATGTTCTTGCCGCCGAGAACTGGCGAAGGGGTGCTGCAGCCGCTGACCAGGGCGATGGCGATGGCGGCGAGGGAAAGGCGTGCAAACATGGAGGGTGCTCCTGAAAAGTTTTACCGGGTGTGGACTTCGAGGCGGAAGTCGGTGGCTTGCGGCGTCGGCGCAATGGCCGGCAGGAACTTGGCCTGCTTGCCATACAGCGGCAGGGCCTTCCAGCCTTCTTCATCACCCACCGGGAAACCGTCGTCGCCCAGCCAGGCGAAGCGGTAGAACAGGGTCTGGTTGCTGCGGCTGCTGTTGTTCAACGCCACGTTGACCGTGAGAAAGCCGTTTTCGCGGGCGACCCGCATCTGGCCGATCTCGATGTCGTCCAGCTGGCCCATGGTCACCACCTTGCTGGCGGCGCTGCCCGGGGCAGGGGGCGGGGTGGCGCAGCCGGCCAGAAGGGCGGCGGCAACCAGGGCGAGGCATGTTCTGCGCATGTTCAGTCCTTGAAAGTCATTTGAGAGCGGCAACGGCCTGGGCCGGGGCCGGTGGAGCGATTACCTGCGCGGCCGGGCCGCCGGCGAACACCTGGTTGCCGACCACCCGCAGGCTGACCACCTGGTAGGGGCGGTCGATCTTCACCTTGACCTGGGTGCCGCCCAGGGCCGACGGCACGCTCAGCTGGTGCTCGCCGGGCGCCAGGCGCAGGCGTGCGACCAGGGTCTGGTCGGGCAGGGTGCGCCAGGTGCGGGTGTCGGCGCCTTCGACCACCGCCGAGGCCAGGCCTACCAGCAGGCCGGCCATGGGGTTGGTCTTGTTCAGGTTTTTCTGCGCCACGCCACGGGTGATGCCACGCACGCTGGTGCGCAGGATGATGCCCGGCATATCGTCGCGCAGTGCCCGGCGCGACATGGCGCTGGTGCTGTTGAGCGCGGTCAGGGCCAGGGCCTTGTCGTCCAGGCGCACTTGGCCCAGCGGCGCGGCCAAGGTGTCGTCACGCATGATCGGGAACGACAGCGGCACGATCACCAGTTCGTTGTCGATCGGCAGCGGCAGGGGAATGCTGATGGAGTCGCGGGCTGGCGCCAGGCCGCTTTGCACCACCACCAGCACGTCGCTTTCGCCGGGCTTGGGGCTGTTCTTGTCGAGGTTCAGCAGGGCCTGGTCGAGCAGCGGGGTGTTCGGGCGCAGCTCGGCGGCCTTGCGGTAGCCCGGCGCGGCCAGGCCCTTCTCGCCCAGGGCTTCGTAGACGAAGCCCGCCAGGTAGTGGCTGAAGGCGCTCTGGTAGCTGTTTTTCAGGTTGACCACGTCAGGAGCGTCAAGGCTGGCGACCGGGTAACCCTGCAGGTCCTTGTATTCGGTCTTGATGCCTTCTTGCTCGGCCTCTTCTTCGCGCTTGAGGTATTGCTTGTCGCGCAGCTCGGCGATCAGCGCCTCGCGCTCGTGGGTTTTCTTGATTTCAGTGCGGGCACCGTCGAAGTCGTTCTGCGCCAGCAGGTTCAGGGCCATCTGCGTGGTCAGCATGACCTTTTCGTAGTCATAGCCTTCGTAGCGGCGCACCTTGTCGTTGACCAGGTAGCTGCCGAACTGGCTGAGGTACTTGGCGGTGTCGAGCTTGACCGAGTCTTCCCACTGCAGCACCACGCCGTCGGCCGAGCGCCAGGCGTCCTGGCTGCCCTGCAGGTCGCCCTTGGAGCGCAGCAGCTCGCCTTTTTCGAAGTAGTAGAGCAGGTCTTTGTGCTCGCCCTTGTTGTTGCTCTCGAGCACGGCCAGGGCGGCGTCGACATTGCCGGCGGCCAGTTGCTGGTTGGTTTCCTGCATTTCACTGTCGTAGCTACGGAACACCGAGCAGCCGGTCAGTTGCACGGCGGCGACGAGGGTCGCCAGGGTGAGGGCGCGGGATACCATCGTACTTCTTCATCCCTGAATCGGTGAGGGCCACGGGGGCGGGGCGGCAGTCCCTCTGGTGGTTACCAGAACCTCTGGATAGAGGCGCCTTGATTGCCATTGGCTATTACGGCGGCGCGGATTATACCCAAAGCAATAGCCTGGTGATGGCCAAACGCTTTGTTTTTTGCGCGCCTGGCCATCATCCGAATGTTTCCCGACGAACGGTTTACAACCGGAAATTTGTCGCAGAATTTTTCATGAAATCTGCCTGCCAGCCTTGAGTGGCAATGAGTGGAAGTGAACAATGTTCTCTTTCGTATTCCCAACGAGACTGGCCATGAATTCCCGTTCCCGTCTGCTCGCCTGGCTGCCTGCCGTTGTGCTGGGCCCGGTGCTGGCACTGTGCAGCACCCTGGCGCTGGCCGAAGCGCCCGCCGAGGCCACCAAGGCCCTGCATCTGCTGGACTACATCGGTGCCGACTACCCGCCAACGGTACAGGCCGGCAAGGTGCTGGACGACGGCGAATACCGCGAGCAGCTGGAGTTCAGTACGGTGTTGGCCGAGCTGGTCAAGGGCCTGCCTGCCCACCCCGAGCAGCCGGCGCTGGCGCAAGAGGTGCAGCGCCTGCACCAGGCCATCGAACAGCGCCAGGACGGTGCCGCAGTAGCCCGTCAGGCCCGCCAGCTGGGTGCTCGCCTGGCAGTGGCCTACGAGGTCAGCCAGGCCCCGGTGATTACCCCGGACCCGGCCCGCGGCGCGTCGCTTTATGCGCAAAACTGCTCGATCTGCCACGGCGACACCGGCCTTGGCGACGGCCCGGCGGGCGTCGGCCTGGAGCCGGCACCGGCCAACCTGCGCGATGCCGCGCGGCTCGACCAGCTGAGCCTGTACGATCTGTACAACACTCTGGGCCTGGGCATCGACGGCACCGAGATGCCGTCGTTCGCCGACCAGCTCGACGAGCGCCAGCGCTGGGACGTGGCGGCTTATATCGCAAGCTTCACTGCCGATCCGCAGGCGGCCAAGGGCGACAAGGCCTGGAACATCGCCGACCTGGCCCGGCAGACCCCGGCGGAGATCGCCGCCAGCGAAGGCGCCGCTGCCGTGCCGGCGTTCCGCGCCCAGCGCGCGCAGCCGCCGCAGGCCAAGCGCGGCCCGGCGCAGCTGCTGGAGTACACCTCCAGCACCCTGGACAAGAGCCTGGCCGCCTACCGCGCCGGCGACCACGACCAGGCCTACGACCTGTCGGTGGCGGCCTACCTGGAAGGCTTCGAGCTGGTGGAAAGCTCGCTGGACAACATCGACACCCAGGCCCGCAAGGACACCGAAAAGTCGCTGATGGCCTACCGTCAGTCGCTGCAGGACGGCCTGCCGGTGGCCCAGGCCGAACAGCGCCTGGCCGAGGCCAAGAGCAAACTGGAGCAAGCCGCCAAGCTGCTGGGCAGCGATGGCCTGAGCTGGTCGCTGAGCTACATTTCCGGCCTGTTGATCCTGCTGCGTGAGGGGCTTGAGGCGATTCTGGTGCTGGCGGCGATCCTGGCCTTCTTGCGCAACACCGGCCAGCAGTCGGCGGTGCGCAGTGTGAACATCGGCTGGGGCCTGGCGCTGATGGCCGGCTTTGCCACCTGGGCCGTGGCGGCCTATGTGATCGACGTGGGCGGCGCCCAGCGCGAGTTGCTCGAGGGCTGCACGGCGCTGTTCGCGGCGGTGATGGTGTTGTGGCTGGGGGTGTGGATGCACGACCGTCGCCACGCCGCCGCCTGGCAGGACTACATCAAGAGCAGCCTGGTCAGCGGCGGCGGGCGCTTCGGCTTTGCCATGCTGGCGTTCTTCTCGGTGTACCGCGAGCTGTTCGAGGTGATCCTGTTCTACGAAACCCTGTGGCTGCAGGCAGGCCCTGCCGGGCATCAGGCGGTGCTGGCCGGCGGCGCCACGGCGCTGGTGCTGCTGGTGGGCCTGGCCTGGGTGATCCTGCGCGGTTCGGCCAAGCTGCCGCTGTCGCTGTTCTTCAGCATCAACGCCGCCTTGCTGTGTGCGCTGTCGGTGGTGTTCGCCGGGCATGGCGTGAAGGCGCTGCAAGAGGCCGGCGTGCTGGGCACGCGGCCGGTGGCGTTCTTCGAGTTCGACTGGCTGGGCATTCATGCCGACGCTTACTCGCTGAGTGCGCAGGCGGTGGCGTTGCTGGCCATTGTGTTCCTGTATGGGCGTAGCTGGCTGGCCGAGAAGCGCCGGGCGGCGGCGGGCTGAACAAGGGGGCCGCTGCGCGGCCCATCGCAGGCAAGCCTGCTCCTGCAGGTAAAGCGCGGGCCATAAACTTGCGCACAACCTGTGGGAGCGGGCTTGCCCGCGAAGAGGCCAGGCCAGACACTAGCGCTCTGTGATCTGCAAAACGGAACAACTTAAATGCGTGTATGGATCGATGCCGACGCCTGCCCCAAGGCGGCCAAGGACCTGATCGTCAAGTTCGCCCTCAAGCGCAAGCTGGAGGTGGTGATGGTGGCCGGCCAGGCGCAGGTCAAGCCGGCCTTCGCCTGTGTGCGGCTGATCGTGGTGCCTAGCGGCATGGACGCGGCCGACGATTACCTGGTGGACAACGCCGTGCCTGGCGAGCTTGTGATCTGCAGCGACGTGCCGCTGGCCGACCGCTTGATCAAGAAGGGCGTGGCCGCGCTCGACCCGCGTGGCCGCGAGTTCGACGAGCGCAACATGGGCGACCGCCTGGCGGTGCGCAACCTGTTCACCGAGCTGCGTGAGCAGGGCCAGGTGGGCGGCGGGCAGGCGCCCTATGGCGAGCGTGAGAAGCAGGCGTTCGCCAATTCGCTGGACCGTATTCTGACCCGGCTGTCGAAAGCCTGACGCGATCCTTGTAGGAGCGGCCTTGTGTCGCGATGGGCTGCGTAGCAGCCCCAGGATCCAGGGATCATGCAACATCGTCGGGGCTGCTGCGCAGCCCATCTCGACCGGACGGCGCCCCGGCAAGGCCGCTCCTACAGGGTTCGGTGAGCGCTTACTGATCCTTCTCGTGGGTCAGCTCCAGCACCCGGTCCACCAGCTTGTAGATACCGCTGGCCGCCTCGCTGATCGACTTGGCTTCCATATATGCCGGCGTAGTCACCAGCTTGCGCTGCACATCTTCGACGATGTCATGCACATCGCACTCTTCATGGGTGCCGCCCATCTTCACCACCGCTGCGGCAGTGTCGGCGTCCTTGCCGATGGTGCAGACCACCCCCGGCCCGTAGATCTTCGCCGCCAGTGCCGGCGAGATGCAGATCAGCCCGACCGGCTTGCAGGCCTCGGCGAAGGCCTCGGCCAGGGCCAGCAGGTCGGCGTTCACGCTGCACTCGGCGCCTTCGACGGCAAAGTTGGAGAGGTTCTTCGCCGCGCCAAAGCCCCCTGGCACGATCAGCGCGTCGAAGTCCTCGGCCTTGGCTTCGCGGATATCCTTCACCTCGCCCCGGGCAATGCGCGCCGACTCCACCAGCACGTTGCGCGATTCGGGCATCTCGTTACCGGTGAGGTGGTCGATCACGTGCAACTGCGCGATGTTCGGCGCAAAGCACTGCACCTGGGCGCCGCGCTGGTCGAGGCGCAGCAGGGTGATCACGCTTTCGTGAATTTCGGCGCCGTCGTACACACCGCAGCCGGACAGGATCACCGCAACTTTTTTTGTCATGCTCATTACTCCAGGGTCGAGGCACTAAATGTCCTCTAGTTTGGCAGATGTCGCCATAGGGTTTCCTGCGGGCCGCGCCTACGCTCTGTGGATAACTCCTGAGACCGCTGCCCATGGACCTGATTCTGCTGGCCGTGCCGTTCTTCTTCGTACTGATTGCCGTGGAGCTGGTGGCCGACCGTGTGCGCGGCCAGCGCAACTACCAGCTGGCCGACTCGATCAACAGCCTCAGCACCGGGGTGCTGTCGACCACCACGGGCCTTTTGACCAAGGGCGTGGGGCTGGTCACCTACGCCATCGCCTGGGAGCACCTGGCGCTGCTGCGCCTGCCGGGCGATGCCTGGTGGGTGTGGGCGCTGGCGTTCGTGCTCTACGACTTCTGCTATTACTGGCTGCACCGCCTGGGCCACGAGCGCAACGTGCTGTGGGCGGCGCATTCGGTGCACCACCAGAGCGAGGAGTACAACCTCACCACGGCCCTGCGCCAAACCAGCAGCGGTTTCATTTTTTCGTGGCTGTTCTACCTGCCCCTGGCGCTGCTGGGCGTGCCGCCGCTGGTGTTCGTCACCGTGGCTGCGCTGAACCTGCTGTACCAGTTCTGGGTGCATACCCGCCACGTACCCAAGCTTGGCGCCTTCGAGTGGCTGTTCATCACGCCGTCCAACCATCGTGTTCACCATGCGCAGAATCCTTTGTACTTGGATCGCAACTACGGCGGGGTGTTCATAATCTGGGACCGCCTGTTCGGCACCTTTCAGGAAGAAGACCCGCGCGAGCCGGTGGTGTTCGGCGTGACCACGCCGCTGGCCAGCTGGAACCCGTTGTGGGCCAACCTGCAGTTCTATGCGCAGTTGTTCAGTGATGCCCGGCGTACGGCGCGTTGGCGCGACAAGCTGCGCATCTGGTTCATGCCCACCGGCTGGCGCCCGGCGGATGTGCTGGCGGGTTATCCACAGCAAAAACATGAGCTGGCCGGCTTTCGCAAGTTCGCCATCCCGCTGGGGGGCGCGCAGCAGCTGTACGTGGTGGCGCAGTTCGCGGTGTATGTGGCGCTGGGCAGCTACCTGATGGACCGGGCCGGGCAGTTGCCGCCCATGGCCCTGGTGCTGGGCTGGGGGTTGATGGCGTGGGGCTTGTTCGTGCTGGGGGCGGCGCTGGAAGACCGGCCCTGGGCGCCGCGCCTGGAGCTGGCGCGGCTGCTGTCAGCGGCGCCAGCGCTGTATTTGGCTGGGGCCTGGGGGCTAGTGGTGGTTACGCCCCTGGCCTGGGTCCTGCTCCTGGCTTACGGCCTGCTCAGCATCATCGGCCTGGCCCTGTGCCGCCGCGCGGCGCTCGGCGCGGCTGTTGCGAAAACGCCGGCGCAGCCACAGGCCCAGACCCAGCACCAGCAGGCCGCCAAGCACCCATAGCTCGTATTTCTTGATGCTGCCCAGCATGCCTTCGAGAATGGCGCCGAAGTGGTAGGCGGCCAGGCCCAGGGCCAGGGCCCAGACTGCGGCGCCGATGCCGTTGAGCAGCAGGTAGCGGCGCGGCGGGTAACCCGACAGGCCGATGGCCACCGGCATTACCGTGCGCAAACCGTAAACGAAGCGGAAGCTCAGCACCCAGATGTCCGGGTGGCGGCGAATGTGCTCCAGCGCGCGGTCGCCCATGGCCTGCCAGCGCGGTTTGCGGGCGAGGATCTTGCGCCCGTGGCGGCGGCCCATGAAGTACCACAGCTGGTCACCGGCATAGCTGCCGCAGAAGGCCACCAGGACCACCAGCTTGATATCCATGTATTCGCGGAACGCAAGAAAACCTGCCAGAACCAGGATGGTCTCGCCTTCGAAGAACGTGCCGAGAAAAAGGGCAAAGTAGCCGAAATCGTTCAGGAAATTTTGAAGCATTTTCAGGCGTGCTGGCGAAATGAACGCGCAGCCTACCCCTTCGTGGGCGCGGGGGAAAGTGTCCAAATGTGTCTCGACGTGAACATTTCCTACAAGGACAATGGCTGCGGCCACAAGTCGCAGGGTTGCCTCAGGGTGTAACACAGGCGTCATAATGGCCGCTTATAACTGTCGCGCTAGCCCGCCTGCGCGGGCTCAGGAGTCTGCCGTGAGCTTTACCCCCGCCAATCGCCTGTTCCCTGCTACTCGCCTGCGTCGCAATCGCCGGGACGAATTTTCCCGTCGCCTGGTTCGCGAGAACACCCTGACCGTCGATGACCTGATCCTGCCGGTATTCGTGCTGGACGGTGAAAACCGCCGCGAAGAAGTACCGTCCATGCCAGGCGTCGAGCGCCTGTCGATCGACCTGCTGCTGGAAGCTGCGCAGGGCTGGGTGGAACTGGGCATTCCGGCGCTGGCGTTGTTCCCGGTGACTCCGACCGAAAAGAAAACCCTCGATGGCGCCGAAGCCTGGAACCCGGACGGCATCGCCCAGCGCGCCACCCGTGCCCTGCGCGCAGCCTTCCCGGAGCTGGGGGTGATCACCGACGTGGCCCTCGACCCGTTCACCACCCATGGCCAGGACGGCATCCTCGATGAAGAGGGTTACGTACAGAACGACATCACCGTCGACGCCCTGGTGCGTCAGGCGCTGTCCCACGCCGAGGCCGGTGCCCAGGTGGTTGCGCCTTCGGACATGATGGACGGGCGCCTTGGCGCGATCCGTGAAGCGTTGGAAGTGGCCGGCCACGTCAACGTGCGCATCATGGCCTACTCGGCCAAGTACGCCAGCGCCTACTACGGCCCGTTCCGCGATGCGGTGGGTTCGGCGCTGAACCTGGGCAAGGCCAACAAGGCCTCCTACCAGATGGACCCGGCCAACAGCGACGAGGCCCTGCACGAAGTGGCCCTGGACCTCGCCGAAGGCGCCGACATGGTCATGGTCAAGCCGGGCATGCCGTACCTGGACATCGTTCAGCGGGTCAAGGCCGAGTTCAAGGTGCCGACCTTCGCCTACCAGGTCAGTGGCGAGTACGCCATGCACATGGCCGCCATCCAGAACGGCTGGCTTAGCGAAGCCGTGATCCTCGAATCCCTCACCGCATTCAAACGGGCAGGCGCCGATGGCATCCTGACCTATTTCGCCGTGCGTGCCGCTCAATTGATGAGAGGGCAGTAACGCCCTCACAGGAACGTCAGATGAATAACGAAGTGCTCACCCCTGTCGCGATCAAGGATGCCCAGGCCGTGCCCGAAGAGATGGTGCAGACCCCGCCGGACCTGCCGCCGGCCGCCGAGCCTGCGCCGGAGCCTGTGGTCGAGGCCCAGGCGCCGGCCCCAGCGGCGGTGCCGGCAATCGCCGTGCCGGGCCTGGACGACAGCAGCCTGTACATTCATCGCGAGCTTTCGCAGTTGCAGTTCAACATCCGCGTGCTGGAACAGGCGCTGGATGAGTCGTACCCGCTGCTCGAGCGCCTGAAGTTCCTGCTGATCTTCTCCAGCAACCTGGACGAGTTCTTCGAAATCCGCGTGGCGGGCCTGAAGAAGCAGATCAACTTTGCCCGTGAACAGGCCGGCGCCGACGGCCTGCAGCCACACCAGGCGCTGGCGCGCATCAGCGAGCTGGTGCACTTCGAGGTGGAGCGCCAGTACGCGATCCTCAACGACGTGCTGCTGCCGGAGCTTGAAAAGCACCAGATCCGCTTCATCCGCCGGCGCTACTGGACAACCAAGCTCAAGACCTGGGTGCGCCGTTACTTCCGCGACGAGATCGCGCCGATCATCACCCCGATCGGCCTCGACCCGACCCACCCGTTCCCGTTGCTGGTGAACAAGAGCCTCAACTTCATCGTCGAGCTCGAGGGTGTCGATGCCTTTGGCCGCGACTCGGGCCTGGCGATCATCCCGGCGCCGCGCCTGCTGCCGCGGGTGATCCGCGTGCCGGAAGAAGTCGGCGGCCCCGGCGACAACTATGTGTTCCTGTCGTCGATGATCCACGCCCACGCCGATGACCTGTTCCAGGGCATGAAGGTCAAGGGTTGCTACCAGTTCCGCCTGACCCGCAACGCCGACCTGGCGCTGGACTCCGAAGAGGTCGACGACCTGGCTCGGGCCCTGCGCGGCGAGCTGTTCTCGCGCCGCTACGGCGACGCGGTGCGCCTGGAAGTGGCCGACACCTGCCCGAAACACCTGTCGGATTACCTGCTCAAGCAGTTCAGCCTGAGCGAGAGTGAGCTGTACCAGGTCAACGGCCCGGTCAACCTGACCCGCCTGTTCAGCATCACTGGCCTGGACAGCCACCCGGAGCTGCAATACACCCCGTTCACCCCGGCCATTCCCAAGCTGCTGGTGAACGCCGACAACATCTTCAGCGTGATCGGCAAGCAGGACATCCTGCTGATGCACCCGTTCGAGTCGTTCACCCCGGTGATCGACCTGCTGCGCCAGGCCGCCAAGGACCCGCACGTGCTTGCCGTGCGCCAGACCCTGTACCGCTCGGGGGCCAACTCCGAAATCGTCGACGCCCTGGTGGACGCGGCGCGTAACGGCAAGGAGGTCACTGCGGTGATCGAGCTGCGTGCGCGCTTTGACGAAGAGTCCAACCTGCAGATGGCCAGCCGCCTGCAGGCAGCCGGTGCGGTGGTGATCTATGGCGTGGTGGGCTTCAAGACCCACGCCAAGATGATGCTGATCCTGCGCCGCGAGCAGGGCGAAATCGTGCGTTATGCGCACCTGGGTACCGGCAACTACCACGCCGGCAACGCCCGCCTGTACACCGACTACAGCCTGCTGACCAGCGACGATGCCCTCACCGAGGACGTTGGCAAGCTGTTCAGCCAGCTGATCGGCATGGGCAAGACCCTGCGCATGAAGAAGCTGTTGCACGCGCCGTTCACCCTGAAGAAGGGCATGCTCGACATGATCGCCCGGGAGACCCAGTTCGCCCTGGACGGCAAGCCGGCGCACATCATCGCCAAGTTCAACTCGCTGACCGACGCCAAGGTGATCAAGGCCTTGTACAAGGCCAGCCAGTCGGGCGTGCGCATCGATCTGGTGGTGCGTGGCATGTGCTGCCTGCGCCCGGGCATCCCGGGGGTGTCGCACAACATCAACGTGCGCTCGATCATCGGCCGCTTCCTCGAGCACACCCGGGTGTTCTACTTCCTCAACGGCGGTGACGAGCAGATCTACCTGTCCAGTGCCGACTGGATGGAGCGCAACCTCGACAAGCGCGTCGAGACCTGCTTCCCGGTAGAGGGCAAGAAGCTGCTGCTGCGGGTGAAGAAGGAGCTGGAGGGTTACCTCACCGACAACACCCAGGCCTGGACCCTGCAGCCGGACGGGCGCTACGTGCGCAGCACGCCGACCGGCAACCAGAACGCCCGCAGCGCCCAGGCGACGCTGCTGGAGCGGCTGAGCAATCCGGTGTTGAACGTACGGTAGGTGACGCATCCGGGGGCCGCTTTGCGGCCCTTTCGCGACACAAGGCCGCTCCTACAGGGTTATCGCGTTCGTCTGTAGGAGCGGCCTTGTGTCGCAAAAGGGGCGCAAAGCGCCCCCAGCAATCTCAAACCTTCAACGCACGCTCAACACAAACCCGACCCGCGCCAGCCACTCCGCCTCGTTGGCGAAGTCGGCCTGGGTCAGCTGGTTCTGCTCCAGCCAGCCATCGGGGAACACCACTTCCAGGCTGTCCTCACCGGCCTGCAGCACTACCTTGGGCATCTGCTGGGTGCCACGGATGTGGTGGAACAGGATGGCAAAGCGCAGCAGCACGCACAGGCGAATCAGCTGCACGCTCTCGTCGCCGAACTCGGCAAACTTGTCCTTGGGGATGTTGCGGCGGTGGCCGCGCACCAGCAGGGCCATCATCTGCTGCTCTTCGCGGGAGAAGCCGGCAAGGTCGGAGTGCTCGAGCAGGTAGGCACCGTGCTTGTGGTAGTGGTAGTGGGCGATATCCAACCCGACTTCGTGCACTTTCGCCGCCCAGCCCAGAAGATCGCGCCAGTTTCCGTTTTCCAGCCCCCACGCCTTGGCCACCTGGTCGAAGGCATGCAGCGCCTTGCGCTCCACGCGCGCGGCCTGGCCCTGGTCGACGTGGTAACGCTCCATCAGCGAGTTGAGGGTGCGTTCGCGCACGTCTTCATGGTGGTGGCGGCCCAGCAGGTCGAACAGCACGCCTTCACGCAGGGCGCCGTCGCAGTGGTCCATGCGCGCCAGTTCCAGGGCGTCGAAGATGGCCTCGAGAATCGCCAGGCCCGCCGGGAAGATCGCCCGGCGGTCGGGCTTGACCCCTTCGAAGTCGATCTTGTCGGTCTCGCCCAGCTTGAACAGCTTGCGCTTGACCCAGGCCAGGCCCTCGGCGTTGACCTCGCCGTTGCCCAGCCCGCCGGCCTTGATGGCAGCGCCGATGGCGCGGATGGTGCCCGAGGAGCCGATGGCTTCGTCCCAGGTCAGGCGGTGCAGGGCGTTCTCGATGCTCATCAGCTCCAGGCGCGCGGCGGTGTAAGCCTGGGCGTAGCGCGCCGGGGTGACCTTGCCGTCGCGGAAGTAGCGCTGGGTGAAGCTCACGCAGCCCATCTGCAGGCTTTCGCGCAGCAGCGGCTCGAAGCGCTGGCCGATGATGAACTCGGTGCTGCCGCCGCCGATGTCGGCCACCAGGCGCTTGCCGGCGGTGTCGGCCAGGGTGTGTGACACCCCGAGGTAGATCAGGCGGGCTTCTTCGCGGCCGGAGATGACCTCCACCGGGTGGCCGAGAATGGCCTCGGCACGCTGGATGAATTCGTTGCGGTTGCGCGCTTCGCGCAGGGCGTTGGTGCCGACGATGCGCACCGCGCCTGCCGGCATGCCGTTGATCAGCTGGGCGAAACGCTTGAGGCACTCAAGGCCCCGCTGCATGGCTTCTTCGCTGAGCTGGCGGTCATCGTTGATGCCGGCGGCCAGCTGAACCTTTTCCCCCAGCCGCTCGAGAATGCGGATCTCGGTATGGTGGGCCTTGGCCACGACCATGTGGAAACTGTTGGAGCCTAGGTCGATGGCGGCGATCAGGGACAGGTTCTTCGCGGTGGTTTGCGGCATGGTCTGGAGGTTCTCGGTCGTTAACCCGGCAATCGTGCCACGATCGTGGCCCTTAGCCAACGCGCGGCATCGCCGGGCTTGATGCATGGCAATGTCATAGCAATCCTATGACAGCGACATGACAGTTTCGATTCGTGGCGTCTTGCACAACTATAGATACAGTCAATCGCCTGCGGCTTCCTGTAGCGACGGGGTGCAGCTATGATGGGCAACGTTTTTTTTGCTTACGACCTGGAGATATCCATGAGCAGCGATCTTATCAAACACGTCACTGACGCCACCTTCGAGGCCGAAGTGCTGCAGGCCCAAGGCCCGGTGCTGGTCGACTACTGGGCTGAGTGGTGCGGCCCATGCAAGATGATCGCGCCTGTGCTGGACGACATCGCCTCCACCTACGAAGGCAAGCTGACCGTCGCCAAGCTGAACATCGACGAAAACGCCGAAACCCCTGCCAAGCACGGCGTGCGTGGTATCCCGACGCTGATGCTGTTCAAGAACGGCAACGTCGAGGCGACCAAGGTTGGCGCCCTGTCCAAATCGCAGCTGGCCGCGTTCCTCGACGCCCACCTGTGATGTGAAAAAGCCCCGCAAATGCGGGGCTTTTCTTTTGTTGCTGTAGGGTATTTCTTGCCTAGCTCAGGCCGCACACTACCTTGTGGGAGCGGGTTCACCCGCGAACACCGGCAAAGCCGGTGCCCTGCCGCGCTGTTGCCCGTTTCGCGGGTGAACCCGCTCCCACAATGTGGAGTGAGGCGCCAAATCGGCAGGTCAAAACCACTAGACGTCGAAAAAAGCAAGTGTTACATTCGGCCTCGCACTGCTTCTCCAGTGCCCTCTGCACGCCGTCGCCGAAGCATCCCTAATTCGAATCAGTACGCGATCCTGTCGCCATCTAGCGGCGCGGCCTCATTAAGCCACATGCTTAATTCCTCCCTTCTTACATGATTACGTCATTCCCCTTATGAACCTGACTGAACTCAAGCAAAAGCCGATTACCGATCTTTTGGAAATGGCCGAACAGATGGGCATCGAAAACATGGCCCGTTCGCGCAAACAGGACGTGATTTTCGCCCTGCTGAAAAAGCACGCGAAAAGCGGCGAAGAGATCTCGGGTGACGGCGTGCTGGAGATTCTCCAGGATGGTTTCGGTTTCCTGCGTTCGGCGGATGCCTCCTACCTGGCCGGCCCTGACGACATCTACGTCTCGCCCAGCCAGATCCGCCGTTTCAACCTGCGTACCGGTGACACCATCGTCGGCAAGATCCGCCCGCCGAAGGAAGGGGAGCGTTACTTCGCCCTGCTGAAAGTCGACACCATCAACTTCGACCGTCCGGAAAACGCGAAGAACAAGATCCTGTTCGAAAACCTGACGCCGCTGTTCCCCAACAAGCGCCTGAAGATGGAAGCCGGTAACGGCTCCACCGAAGACCTCACCGGCCGCGTCATCGACCTGTGCGCACCAATCGGCAAGGGCCAACGTGGCCTGATCGTCGCGCCGCCAAAAGCCGGTAAGACGATCATGCTGCAGAACATCGCGGCCAACATCACCCGCAACAACCCCGAGTGCCACCTGATCGTCCTGCTGATCGACGAGCGCCCGGAAGAAGTGACCGAAATGCAGCGCACCGTGCGCGGCGAAGTGGTCGCCTCGACCTTCGACGAGCCACCGACCCGCCACGTGCAGGTTGCCGAAATGGTCATCGAAAAGGCCAAGCGCCTGGTCGAGCACAAAAAAGACGTGGTCATCCTGCTGGACTCCATCACCCGTCTGGCGCGTGCCTACAACACCGTGATCCCGAGCTCCGGCAAGGTACTCACCGGTGGTGTCGACGCCCACGCCCTCGAGAAGCCCAAGCGCTTCTTCGGTGCTGCCCGTAACATCGAAGAAGGCGGCTCGCTGACCATCATCGCCACCGCGCTGGTCGAAACCGGCTCGAAGATGGACGAGGTCATCTACGAAGAGTTCAAGGGTACCGGCAACATGGAGCTGCCGCTGGACCGCCGCATCGCCGAGAAACGCGTGTTCCCGGCCATCAACATCAACAAGTCCGGTACCCGTCGCGAAGAGCTGCTGACCGCCGACGACGAACTGCAGCGCATGTGGATCCTGCGCAAGCTGCTGCACCCGATGGACGAAATCGCCGCCATCGAGTTCCTGGTCGACAAGCTCAAGCAGACCAAGACCAACGACGAGTTCTTCCTGTCGATGAAGCGCAAGTAAGCGCAGAGTTTCAGGAAGCAATTGGGGCCGCTTCGCGCCCCTTCGCGGGTAAACCCGCTCCCACAGGTTTCGCACGATCCCTGTGGGAGCGGGTTTACCCGCGAAGGGCTGCGAAGCGGCCCCAACGCATTTTTGCCCCCAAAAAAACGCCGAACGGCGCTACACTCTGCCCCCCGACCGACACGCCCCCACACGAGGCCCTTGCATGCAGTATCGCGACTTGCGCGACTTCATCCGTGGCCTGGAACAGCGCGGTGAACTCAAGCGCATCCAGGTTCCCATCTCCCCTGTACTGGAAATGACCGAAGTCTGCGACCGCACCCTGCGCGCCAAGGGCCCGGCGTTGCTGTTCGAAAACCCCACCGGTTTCGACATGCCGGTGCTCGGCAACCTGTTCGGCACCCCCGAGCGCGTGGCCATGGGCATGGGCGCCGAGTCGGTCGCCGAACTACGTGAAATCGGCAAGCTGCTGGCCTTCCTCAAGGAGCCCGAGCCGCCGAAGGGGCTGAAGGACGCCTGGTCGAAACTGCCGATCTTCAAGAAGGTCGTGTCCATGGCGCCCAAGGTGGTCAAGGACGCGGTGTGCCAGGAAGTGGTGGTGGAGGGCGACGACGTCGACCTCGGTGCCTTGCCGATCCAGCACTGCTGGCCGGGCGACGTGGCGCCACTGATTACCTGGGGCCTGACCGTCACCCGCGGGCCGAACAAGGACCGCCAGAACTTAGGCATTTACCGCCAGCAGGTGATCGGCCGCAACAAGGTGATCATGCGCTGGCTCAGCCACCGTGGCGGCGCGCTGGACTACCGCGAATGGTGCGAGAAGCACCCCGGCCAGCCATTCCCGGTGGCCGTGGCCCTGGGCGCGGACCCGGCGACCATCCTCGGCGCCGTCACCCCGGTGCCGGACACCCTCTCCGAGTACGCCTTCGCCGGGCTGCTGCGCGGCAACCGCACCGAGCTGGTCAAGTGCCGCGGCAGTGACCTGCAGGTGCCGGCCACCGCCGAAATCATCCTCGAAGGCGTGATTCACCCCGGCGAAATGGCCCCCGAGGGCCCGTATGGCGACCACACCGGTTACTACAACGAGGTGGACAGCTTCCCGGTGTTCACTGTCGAGCGCATCACCCACCGGCAAAAACCCATCTACCACAGCACCTACACCGGCCGCCCGCCAGATGAGCCGGCGATTCTCGGTGTGGCGCTGAACGAAGTGTTCGTGCCGATTCTGCAAAAGCAGTTCCCCGAGATCGTCGACTTCTACCTGCCGCCCGAAGGCTGCTCGTACCGCATGGCCGTGGTCACCATGAAAAAGCAGTACCCGGGCCACGCCAAGCGCGTGATGCTGGGTGTGTGGTCGTTCCTGCGACAGTTCATGTACACCAAATTCGTTATCGTCACCGACGACGATATCAACGCCCGCGACTGGAACGACGTGATCTGGGCCATCACCACGCGCATGGACCCCAAGCGTGATACGGTGATGATCGACAACACCCCCATCGACTACCTCGACTTCGCGTCGCCGGTGTCGGGCCTGGGGTCGAAGATGGGCCTGGACGCCACGCACAAATGGCCGGGCGAGACTACACGCGAATGGGGCCGGGTCATCGTCAAGGACGAGGCCGTCACCCGCCGTATCGATGAGCTGTGGGATCAGTTGGGAATAGATTGATGCAGGTAACGTTGCAGCCGTCCGGGGCGGTGCTGGCGGTCGAACCGGGCGAGAGAATTCTGGATGCGGCGCGGCGCCTGGGCTACGACTGCCCGAACAGCTGCCGCAATGGCAATTGCCATGTGTGTGCCGCGCTGCTGGTCGAAGGCAGCGTGCGCCAGGAAGGCCAGGTGCGTGACCACGGCGAGCTGTTCACCTGCATCGCCGAACCCCTGGAAGACTGCGTATTGCTGTGGGATGGCGTGCTGGCCCTGGGCGAGCTGCCAGTGCGCACGCTGGCCTGCACGGTCAGCGAGTGCGTCGAGGTGGGCGGCGATGTCTGGCGCATCCGCCTGCGCGCACCTGCCGGCAAGCCGCCGCGCTACCACGCCGGGCAGTACCTGATGATCGAGCGCGCCGGCGCCGGCAAGGCGGCTTTTTCGCTGGCATCGGCGCCCCATGGCGGGCGCGACCTCGAGCTGCACGTGCTGGCCCGCGAAAGCAGCGCCGTGCAGCTGGTCGAGCAGTTGCAGCGCAATGGCCTGGCGCGCATCGAGCTGCCGTTCGGTGACACCCACCTGGCCGAGCTGCCGGATGCCCCGCTGGTGCTGATTGCCGCCGGCACCGGCATGGGCCAGATGCACAGCCTGGTCGAGCACTGCCGCGCCCAGGGCTTCAAGCACCCGGTGCACCTGTACTGGGGCGTGCGCCGCCCTGAAGACTTCTACACCATCGAGCACTGGCACGAGTGGGAGCAATTGCCCAACCTGTTCCTGCACAAGGTGGTCAGCGACCAGTGCGTCTGGGAAGGGCGCTGCGGCCTGTTGCACGAGGCGGTCTGCGAAGACATCGGCGACCTCAACCAGGTGCATGTGTACGCCAGCGGTTCGCCGAACATGGTGTACGCCACCCTCGACGCCCTGGTCGAGGCCGGTATGGATGCACACCGCATGCGCGCCGACGTGTTCGCCTACGCACCGCGCGGCTGACCTTAAACCCCGGTGCGCTGCAATGGCGGGCCGGGGCTTATATATCCTTCCCTTTCGCTCTGGATATATAGCCTTAACTTTTACCGGTTCGGTTAATAACTTTAGCGTTATTTGAAACAGTCGTTGCCGTTCGGCGCAAGCCTGGGTGAAATTTGCAAGCCGGGGTTGAGTGTTGCGCGTGTTCTGTCTTAAGTTAGTGTCAAGGCCTTCGCGGGCAAGCCCGCTCCCACAAGGCTTGCGTGACCCTGTAGCGGCGGCCTTGCCCGCAGTGGCCTAACTACCGGCGCTACATAATTTGCACTTGGCAATACACAGGAATTAATGGCGGCAGCCCATGTCGACACTTGAAAGTTCATCCTGGCAAATCGCTTACCCGCCTTCGCTGGACTTCGGCCAGCAACTCACCCGCGAACAACTGCAGCGCTCGATGCAGCAAACCATGGCGCAACACAGCGGCGGCCCGGTGTGGCTGTTCGCCTATGGCTCGTTGATCTGGCGCCCGGAATGCAGCTCGGTGGAGCGCCAGCGGGCGCGGGTGCACGGTTACCACCGCGGCCTGTATTTGTGGTCCCACGAGCACCGCGGCACCCCGGAATGCCCAGGCCTGGTGTTCGGCCTGGACCGTGGCGGTTCCTGCAGCGGTTTTGCCTACCGCCTGGACGAAAGCAACCTGGACGATGCCCTGATGGCCCTGTGGCAACGGGAGATGCCATACCCGGCCTACCGCCCGCACTGGCTCAGTTGCCGGTTGAACGATGGCAGCAAGGTGCAGGCCCTGGGCTTCGTGCTGGAGCGGCACCTGCCGTGCTATGCCGGCAACCTGCCGGACGGCTTGCTCAGCCTGATCCTGGCCAGCGCCAAGGGGCGCTACGGCAGCACCCGGGATTATGTGGAGCAGACCCTCAATGCCCTGCGCAGCCACCAGATGCCCGACCGTAACCTGGAGGCACGCTTCAGGCGCTGCCATAACCTGCGGGAGGTCTGAGCCGGCGTTGCCGGTCAACTGTAGGAGCCGGCTTGCCGGCGATAGGGCCAGCCCAGGCAGCATCGATCTGTAGCCTGGCACCGGCGTTGCCGGTGATCGCCGGCAAGCCGGCTCCTACAGGGAGTGCGCGATACCCTACCTTGCCACCACCACCAACTTACCCACAGCCTTGCGCTGCCCCAGCTGATCGATCGCCGCACCGCCCTCGGCCAGTGGATAAGTCTGCGACACCAGCGGCTTGAGCTTGCCCTCGGCAAACCAGGCAAACAGCTGGCGGAAGTTGGCCGCGTTATCCTCCGGCTGGCGCTGGGCGAAGGCCCCCCAGAACACCCCGATTACCGCCGCGCCCTTGAGCAGCGCAAGGTTCACCGGCAACTGCGGGATGGTGCCGCTGGCAAAACCCACCACCAGCAATCGGCCATTCCAGGCCAACCCGCGCACCGCCTGGTCGAACAGCTCACCGCCGACGGGGTCGTAGATCACATCCACACCCTGGCCGCCTGTGATGCGCTTGATCTCATCCTTCAGGCTGGCCTGGCTGTAGTCGATCAGCTCGTCAGCCCCGGCGGCCTTGGCCACTGCCAGTTTTTCCGCGCTGCTGGCGGCGGCAATCACCTTGGCGCCCATGGCCTTGCCGATTTCCACTGCCGCCAGGCCCACGCCACCCGAGGCGCCCAGTACCAGCAAGGTTTCACCGGCCTTGAGCTGGCCGCGCTGGGTCAGCGCGTGCATCGAGGTGCCATAGGTCATGCCGAAGGCCGCCGCAGTGGTGAAATCCATGCCGGCGGGTATCGGCAGCACGTTGTAGTGCGGCACCGCCACCTGTTCGGCAAAGGCGCCCCAGCCGGTCAGGGCCATGACCCGGTCGCCGGGCTTGAACGCGCCGGCCTTCTCGCCCACCGCCGCGACCACTCCGGCCGCCTCGCCACCGGGCGAGAACGGCAGTGGCGGCTGGAACTGGTACTTGCCTTCGATGATCAGGGTGTCGGGGAAGTTGACCCCGGCAGCGTGCACCTCGAGCAGAATCTCGTTCTTCTTTGGTGTGGGGCTTTGGACCTCTTCCAGGACCAGGTCCTGCGCCGGGCCCAGGGCTTTGCACAACAAGGCTTTCATCAGGGCTATTCCTTTGCGGGTGATGGCCGATAAGTACAGGAGGGCCGCAACCTGGGTCAACGAGCATGGCCCGCCCTGATAGGCCTGCATAAACCCGGGCTTGGGTTTGGCCGGCGCGCTGGGTAAGCTGGCGCCAATTGTTTTGAGGAGCGAATTCGTGAAAGCGTGGATCTTGATGGTACTGGCGCTGATGCTGCCAGCAGCGGCAATGGCCGAAGAAGCCAGTGAAGGCGCGCCCAAGGTGGCGTACATCACCTTGAGCCCGCCCTTCGTCGGCAACTATGCCCTCGACGGCAGCCCGAAGCTGCGCGTGTACAAGGCCGACGTCGCCCTGCGGGTGACCGGCGATGCCGCCGCCGCTGCGGTAAAACACCAGGAACCGCTGATCCGCAACCAGCTGGTGGCACTGTTCGCCCAGCAGGGCGTGGACGACATGAGCAATGTCGAGGCCAAGGAAAAACTGCGCCAGGAAGCCCTGAAGCAGGTACAGCAGGTGATGGAGTCCGAAGAGGGCAAGCCGATCGTCGAGGACCTGCTGTTCAACAACCTGATCGTGCAGTGATCAACGGGCCAGTGCGATGACCGCTGCCCATTGGGCTGCGGTCACTGGCATCACCGACAGGCGGCTGCCTTTTTGCACCAGTGGCAATTCCTCCAGCGCCGCCTGCTGCTTGAGCAGCCCCAGGCCAAGCACCTGGCCGAAGGTGCGCACATGCTCCACGTCCACCGCGCTCCAGGGGTTCTTGTCGCTGCTGGCCTTGGCGTCGAAGTAGTGGCTCTGCGGGTCCAGGGCGGTGGGGTCGGGGTAGGCCGCGGCGCTGATGCGGGCGATGCCGGCAATGCCCGGTTGCGGGCAACTGGAGTGGTAGAAGAAGAACTCGTCGCCTACGCTCATGGCCCGCAGAAAGTTGCGCGCCTGGTAGTTGCGCACCCCGTCCCAGCGCGCGGTGCCCAGGCGTGCCAGGGCTTCGACAGAGAGCTCGTCGGGCTCGGATTTCATCAGCCAATAGGCCATGGGTGCTGCTCCTGAAAGAGTTTGAAATAACTCGTTGCATGAAACCGACAGTCGGTTGGCGTCAACGTTTGCGTGTTGCGTCACGTTGTCGGAAAATGCGCCGATTTTAAAGCTAGACGCTCCGGCAGCCATCAAGAAAGCCGCCGAGCATGGACACGTTGCCTAGGGGGGCAATTCCATGAAACAACGCAAACCGGACCTGCTCTGGATCCTCGCTTTCATTTTCGGTCTGGGCGTGGTCACCACCGGTTATGCGCAAGGTTTCTGGGAACGCAAGGCCGACGCCGCCTACCAGCAGGCCCCGGTCGACCCGGCTCAACAGCAGCGCCGCTGACCTTCAGCCGCGCGCCCGTTCATTTCGGCGCCAGGTACCAGCCACGGTCCGAGACCGTCCCGCGCAGTGGTACATCCCAACTGGCCTGCGCCAGCCGCTCCACCTTCTGGCATTCATGGGCCAGCCCCAGCAGCAGGGGTTTCTTCCAGGCCTTGCGCCGGCCCTGGTAAGCCAGGCTGCGGTCATAGAAGCCGCCGCCCATCCCCAGCCTTCCCCCCACTTCATCGAAACCGACCAACGGCAGCAGGATCAGGTCCAGCGCCCAGATGGGCCGTTGCCGCTTGCGCTCGATCAGCGGTTCGGGGATGCGAAAGCGGTTGGGCCGCAGCCGCTCGCCCTGCTCGAAACGCTGGAACACCATGCGCGTGCGCGGCCAGGCATGCAGCACCGGCAGGTACACGCGCTTGCCGCGCTTGTGCGCCTCGCGCAGCAGCAGGCGCGGGTCGATTTCACCGTCGTTGGGCAGGTACAGGGCGATATGCCGCGCGCGACGGAACAGCGGGTGCTGCGCCAGTTGGCGATACAAGCCCTGGGCTGCGAGGTTTTGCTGGGCGGGGCTGAGGGCGCGGCGGGCGTTGCGCAACAGGCGGCGCAGTTGTGGGCGGGTGAGCGGCGCGGTGTCGGTCATGGCACGGGCGATCCCTGGGGTGGCAGCTGCCAGAAACGAAAAACCCGCCATGCAGGCGGGCAGTTCTGAAGAAGGCTCCCCGACAAGACCGCTATCGGTGTAGCCCTTGAACCCGAAAGTTCAAGGTGGAGATTGCAGGGGGCGTTAAGGCTTTCCGTCGGGCGGACATGCACACCGGCCCCAGCGTGCAACCCCCGTGGTTGTGCGTATCGGCTCAGGGACATAACCGACTGGCGCATCCCCCAGGGAGTGGCGCCAGTATACCAATCTCAATCGGTTTTGCTAACCGGGTCGTCGGACAATGCCTGGTCGACCCGCTCCAGCAGGTCACGCACCTGCTCGCGGGTGGCGCCGGTACCGGCGGCAGCTTCCGGGCGGTCCTGGCGGTGCAGCAGTTCGTGGGTGATGTTCAGCGCAGCCATGACGGCGATGCGGTCGGCGCCGATCACCTTGCCGCTGCTGCGGATCTCGCGCATCTTGCCGTCGAGGTAACGGGCGGCACCGACCAGGTTGTTGCGCTCCTCGGGCGGGCAGATGATGGAGTATTCCTTGTCGAGGATCTGGACGGTGACGCTATTGCTTGAACTCATGAGTCTTGCTCCAGGGCCTTGAGGCGCAAGATCATCGATTCGATCTTGCGTTTGGCGATCTCGTTCTTTTCGATGAGGTGTGCGCGCTCCTCGCGCCAGGATTTTTCCTGAGCAACTAAGAGTGCGTTTTGCCGTTTTAGTTGCTCGACGCGCTCGATCAGCAACTCGAACCGGCTCATCAGCGCTTGCAGGTCGTTCTCTTGCATGGGTTGCACTCGATTCGCTCCGTCGTCGACTCACCTGGCGATCATGCCTGCACAAGGGGCCAAGCGGCCAGTGCTGATGGTCTTGGCGCGCCTGCCGGTGCTAGGATACAAGGCCTTCATTCTAGTCATTGCGCCGTCTGGCGCCTAGCTGCCATGCCCAATACCCAATCGCCCTACGTTGCTTTCGCCATGCTGCTTTCCAGCAATGGCCACCCTGTCACCCCTGCCGAGCTGCACGGCCTGCTGATCGGCCGCAGTTGCGCCGGTGCCGGCTTCGACGCCGACGCCTGGTTGGCCGATGCCGCCCAACTGCTCGAGACCGAGCCCGGCGATAACGTACGCAACGCCCTGGTTGGCCTGCAAGAGATGGTCAAGGCCGAGCTTACCGGCGAAGACGTCGCCATCGTTCTGCTGCTGCCCAGCGATGACGCCGCGCTGGCTGACCGCGCCGCGGCGCTGGGCCAGTGGTGCCAGGGCTTCATCGCAGGCTTTGGCCTGAACGCCGGCGGCAAGGACCTGTCCACCGATGCCAAAGAAGTGCTCCAGGACCTGGTAGCCATCTCGCAAGTACAGGAAGCGCTGGAAGAGTCCGAGGACGGCGAAAGCGACTACATGGAAGTCATGGAGTACCTGCGCGTCGCCCCGCTGCTGCTGTACACCGAGCTCGCCGCGCCCGCCGCACCTGCGCCCAAGCCATCGCTGCACTGATCGATACGGGGTCGTTTGCCCATGAGCCACATACCCAAGGCCGAATACGCCCGCAGGCGCAAGGCGCTGATGGCGCAGATGGTCCCCAACAGCATCGCCATCCTGCCCGCCGCCGCGGTTGCCATCCGCAACCGTGACGTCGAGCACGTGTACCGCCAGGACAGCGATTTCCAGTACCTCAGCGGCTTCCCCGAGCCCGAGGCGGTGATCGCCCTGATTCCCGGCCGCGAGCACGGCGAGTACGTGCTGTTCTGCCGTGAACGCAACCCCGAGCGCGAGCAATGGGACGGCCTGCGGGCCGGCCAGGAAGGCGCGATTCGCGACTTCGGCGCCGATGACGCCTTCCCCATCAGCGACATCGACGAGATCCTGCCCGGGCTCATCGAGGGCCGTGAGCGGGTCTACAGCGCCATGGGCAGCAACCCCGACTTCGACCGCCGGCTGATGGACTGGATCAACGTGATCCGCTCCAAGGCGCGCCTGGGCGCGCAACCGCCGAACGAGTTCGTTGCCCTGGATCATCTGCTGCACGACATGCGCCTGTATAAATCGGCGGCAGAAGTGAAGGTGATGCGCGAGGCTGCGGTCATTTCCGCCGGTGCCCACGTGCGGGCCATGCAGGCCTGCCGCGCCGGGCTGCACGAATACAGCCTGGAAGCCGAGCTGGACTACGCGTTCCGCAAGGGCGGGGCGAAGATGCCGGCCTACGGCTCGATCGTCGCCGCCGGGCGCAATGGCTGCATCCTGCACTACCAGCAGAACGACGCGCCGCTCAAGGACGGTGACCTGGTGCTGATCGACGCCGGTTGCGAGATCGACTGCTACGCCAGCGACATCACCCGCACCTTCCCGGTCAGCGGGCGCTTTTCGCCCGAGCAGAAGGCCATCTACGAGCTGGTGCTCGCGGCCCAGGAAGCGGCGTTTGCCGAAATCGCCCCGGGCAAGCACTGGAACCACGCCCACGAGGCCACCGTGCGGGTGATCACCGCGGGCCTGGTGGAACTGGGGCTGCTCAAGGGCGAGGTGCAGGCACTGATCGACAGCGAAGCCTACCGCGCCTTCTACATGCACCGCGCCGGGCACTGGCTGGGCATGGACGTGCACGACGTGGGCGAATACAAGGTTGGCGGTCAGTGGCGGGTGCTCGAGCCCGGCATGGCGCTGACCGTGGAACCCGGCATCTACATTGCCGCCGACAACCCGAACGTCGCGAAAAAATGGCGCGGCATCGGTATCCGCATCGAGGACGACGTGGTGGTGACCAGGCAAGGCTGTGAAATCCTGACGACGGGCGTACCCAAAACCGTCGCCGAAATCGAGGCGCTGATGCTCGCCGCGCGCAAGGACGTGGCATGAGCCGGGTCAACCTGGCGATCATCGGCGGCGGCCTGGTTGGCGCCAGCCTGGCCCTGACCCTGCAGGCCGGGGCCAAGGCGCGCGGCTGGAAAATCATGCTGATCGAGCCGTTCGCCCCGGGCGACAGCTTCCAGCCCAGCTACGATGCACGCTCCTCGGCGCTGTCCTACGGCACCCGGCAAATTTACGACCAGCTCGGCCTGTGGCAAGCCATCAGCCGTCGTGCCGAGCCGATCAGCCAGATCCAGGTGTCTGACCGTGGCCGCTTCGGCGCCACCCGTCTGGACGCCCGCGACGAAGGCGTGCCGGCACTCGGTTACGTGGTCGAGAACGCCTGGCTCGGCCAGTGCCTGTGGCAGGCCCTGGACAGCGAGGTGGTGACCTGGCGCTGCCCGGCCGAGGTCAAGGCCCTGCAGCCGATCGCCGGCGGCTACCGCCTGCAACTGGACGACGACACCACGCTGGAATGCGACCTGGCGGTGCTGGCCGATGGCGGCCGCTCCGGCCTGCGCGAGCAGCTGGGCATCCATGTGCGCAGCACGCCCTACGACCAGAGCGCGCTGATCGCCAACATCACCCCGGGCGAGGCCCACCGCGGCCAGGCTTTCGAGCGTTTCACCGAACAAGGCCCGATGGCCCTGCTGCCCCTGCCGGAAAACCGCTGTGCGCTGGTCTGGACCCGCCAGGGGATGGACGCCCGGCGCCTGGCCGAACTCGACGAGCGCAGCTTCCTGCGCGAGCTGCAGGACGCCTTCGGCTACCGCCTTGGCGCCCTGCGCCAGGTTGGCGCGCGGCACCTGTACCCGCTGGCGCTGGTCGAGGCCCAGGAGCAGGTACGCCCGCACCTGGTGGTGCTGGGCAACGCCGCCCACAGCCTGCACCCGATTGCCGGCCAAGGCTTCAACCTGTCGCTGCGCGACGTGCAGTCGCTGGCCGAAGCGCTGCTGGCCGGCCCGCAGCACGCCGGCGACCTGGCCACCCTGCAGGGCTACCAGCAGCGCCAGCGCCTCGACCAGGCCATGACCATCGGCTTCTCCGACCAGGTCACCCGCCTGTTCGGCAGCAACCAGCCGTTGATGGCGGCCGGGCGCAATATCGGCCTGCTCGGCCTCGATTTGCTGCCGCCGGCAAAAAGCTGGTTCGCCCGCCAGGCCATGGGCCTGGGTACCCGCCCCGACCCGCGGGGCCGTTCATGAGCGAACCGCGCAAGCTGGCGCGCCGGGCGCGCATGCTGCGCTGGCTGCTGAACCTCTACCCGCCGTACCTCGGCGCCGGTATTCGCATCCAGTCGATCAGCCCGGACATGCGCAGCGCCAAGGTGCGCATGAAGCTCACCCGCTGGAACCGCAACTACGTCGGCACCCAGTTCGGCGGCAGCCTGTATTCGATGGTCGACCCGTTCTACATGCTGTTGCTGATCGAGCAGCTGGGGCGCGAGTACATCGTCTGGGACAAAGCGGCCAGCATCGATTTCATCTCGCCGGGCAAAGGCCCGGTGTACGCCGAATTCCACGTTGACGACGCGCTGCTGGACGAAATCCGCCAGCAGACCGCCAGCGGCAAGAAGTACCTGCCCCGGTTGCAGGTGGAGATCCGCGACGGCGCCGGCGAGCTGGTGGCGCGGGTCGACAAAACCCTATACGTGCGGCTCAAGCCGCAAGCGAGGCAGGCGTAAGGCATGGAAATGCGCGCAGATGTACTGATCGTCGGTGCCGGTATGGTCGGCAGCGCCCTGGCCCTGGCGCTGCGCCACAGCGGCCTGGAAATCCTCCTGCTCGATGGCGGCCCGCTGTCGGTCAAACCGTTCGACGCCCAGGCGCCGTTCGAGCCGCGGGTCAGCGCCCTGTCGGCGGCCAGCCAGCGCATCCTCGAACGCCTGGGGGCCTGGGACGGCATTGCCGCCCGCCGCGTGTCGCCGTATTCGGACATGCACGTGTGGGACGGCACCGGCACCGGCGAAATCCACTTCTCGGCGGCCAGCGTGCATGCCCAGGTGCTCGGCCATATCGTCGAAAACCGCGTGGTGCAGGACGCTTTGCTGGAGCGCCTGCACGACAGCGACCTAGGCCTGTTGGCCAACGCACGGCTGGAGCAACTGCGCCGTTCGGGTGATGAGTGGCTGCTGACCCTGGCCGACGGCCGCCAACTGCGTGCGCCGCTGGTGATCGCCGCCGACGGCGCCAACTCTGCCGTGCGCCGCCTGGCCGGCTGCGAGACCCGTGAGTGGGATTACCTGCACCACGCCATCGTTACCAGCGTGCGCTGCAGCGAGGTGCACCGCAGCACCGCCTGGCAGCGCTTCACCGACGAAGGCCCGCTGGCGTTCCTGCCGCTTGAGCGGGGCGGCGAGCAGGGCTGGTGTTCGATCGTCTGGTCGACCACCCCGGAGCAGGCCGAGCAGGCCATGGCCATGGATGACGCGGCGTTCTGCCAGGCCCTGGAGCGCGCCTTCGAAGGCCGTCTGGGGCAGGTGCTCGAGGCCGACCCGCGGGTGTGTGTACCGCTGCGCCAGCGCCACGCCAAACGTTATGTGCAGGAAGGGCTGGCGCTGATCGGTGATGCTGCCCATACCATCCACCCGCTGGCCGGGCAGGGGGTCAACCTGGGCTTTCTCGATGCTGCGGTGCTGGCCGAGGAACTGGTGCGCGCCTGCGAGCGCGGCGAGCGCTTGGCGGATGTGAAGGTGCTGAGCCGCTTCGAGCGCCGGCGCATGCCGCACAATTTGGCGCTGATGGCGGCCATGGAAGGCTTCGAGCGCCTGTTCCAGGCCGACCCCCTGCCGCTGCGCTGGCTGCGTAACAGCGGCTTGAAGCTGGTGCAGCAGATGCCCGAGGCCAAGGCGTTGTTCGTGCGCCAGGCGCTGGGGCTTAGCGGGGACCTGCCGGAATTGGCTCGGGCTTGAGATGGCCGGGGCTGCTTTGCAGCCCTTTCGCGACACAAGGCCGCTCCTACAGGGGGTAACGCATTCTTCTGTAGGAGCGGCCTTGTGTCGCGAAAGGGCCGCAACGCGGCCCCCGCTTGCAACATCCAGTAACTGCTGGAGGGGTGAGCCACAAAATGGGATTCACTACCATTCGCACCTCTCATATCAGCGAGGAGTGCCCCCATGTTGCCCCGCAAGCCCCTACTGGCCGCCCTGGCCCTCACCCTGTTCGGTGGCACTGCCCAGGCGGCGGACGAAGTGGTGGTCTACTCCTCGCGCATCGACGAGCTGATCAAGCCGGTGTTCGACGCCTACACCGCCAAGACCGGGGTGAAGATCAAGTTCATCACCGACAAGGAAGCGCCGCTGATGCAGCGCATCAAGGCCGAGGGCCAGAACGGCGTGGCCGACCTGCTGCTCACCGTCGATGCCGGCAACCTCTGGCAGGCCGAGCAGATGGGCATCCTGCAGCCGATCAAGTCGAGCATCATCGACCAGAACATCCCGCCGCAGTACCGCGCCTCGTCCCATGACTGGACCGGCCTGAGCCTGCGCGCGCGGACCATCATCTACTCGACCGACAGGGTCAAGCCGGCAGAGCTCAGCACCTACGAAGCCCTGGCCGACAAGCAGTGGGAAGGCCGCCTGTGCCTGCGCACGGCGAAGAAGGTGTACAACCAGTCGCTGACCGCCACCATGATCGAAAACCACGGCGAGGCCGAAACCGAGAAGCTGGTCAAAGGCTGGGTCAACAACCTGTCCACCGACGTGTTCTCCGACGACAACGCGGTGATCCAGGCCATCGAGGCCGGCCAGTGCGACGTGGGTATCGTCAACACCTACTACTACGGCCGCCTGCACCAGCAAAACCCCAAGCTGCCGGTGAAGATTTTCTGGCCCAACCAGGCTGACCGCGGCGTGCACGTCAACCTGTCGGGCATCGGCCTGACCAAGCATGCCCCGCACCCGGAAGCTGCGAAAAAACTGGTGGAATGGATGACCGGTGAAGAGGCGCAAAAGCTGTTTGCCGACATCAACCAGGAATTCCCGGCCAACCCGAAGGTCAAGCCGTCGGCAGAAGTGGCGGCCTGGGGCAGCTTCAAGGCTGACAGCATCCCGGTGGAAGTGGCCGGCAAGCGCCAGGCCGAGGCCATCCGCCTGATGGATCGGGCTGGCTGGAACTGAGTTTCAGCGCTTATCCTTGCGGGGCCTTCAGGGGCCCCTTCGCGGCTAAAGCCGCTCCCACAGGTTTTGCACTGCCTGCGCCGGCCCCATCGCCGGCAAGCCGGCTCCTACAGGTGCAGCGCAGGCCTGAAGATTATGTAACCCTGTGGGAGCGGCTTTAGCCGCGAACGACCGCGCAGCGGTCGCAACCTGCAACCGAGACTCCCGCCTTGCCCCACACCCCCCAACGCCGCTGGTACCTCCCGGTCTTTCTCACCGCCGCCCTGGTGCTGCTGCCGCTGAGCGTGCTGCTGCTGTCCTGGCAGTCGGTCGATATGCAGATCTGGTCGCACCTGCTCGACACGCAGATGAGCCGGCTGCTGGGCAACACCCTGACCCTGGTGCTGGGCGTGGGCGTAGGCGTCACCGTGCTGGGGGTGAGCCTGGCCTGGCTCACCAGCCTCTGCGAGTTCCCCGGGCGGCGCTGGCTGGACTGGGCGCTGATGCTGCCGTTCGCCATTCCCGCCTATGTGCTGGCGTTCGTCTTCGTCGGCCTGCTGGATTTTGCCGGCCCCGTGCAAAGCGCCCTGCGCGAGGTGTTCGGGCCCATGCGCCTGCCCCGGGTGCGCTCCACCGGCGGGGTGATCACCGTGCTGGTGCTGGTGTTCTACCCCTACGTGTACCTGCTGGCGCGCACCGCCTTCCTGGCCCAGGGCAAGGGCCTGATGGAGGCCGCGCGGGTGCTCGGGCTGTCGCCGCTGCAGGCGTTCTGGCGGGTGGCGCTGCCCATGGCGCGCCCGGCCATCGGCGCCGGCATCGCCCTGGCATTGATGGAAACCCTGGCCGATTTCGGTGCGGTGGCGGTGTTCAACTTCGACACCTTCACCACCGCCATCTACAAGACCTGGTACGGCTTCTTCAGCCTGTCCAGCGCCGCGCAACTGGCCAGCTTGCTGCTGCTGGCGGTGATGCTGGTGTTGTACGGCGAACGCCGCGCCCGTGGTGCCAGCCGCAGCGCCAACGAACGCCCGCGCGGGCAGGCGCTGTACCACCTGCGCGGGTTCAAGGCGTTCGCCGCCAGCGCCTGGTGCCTGCTGGTGTTCGCCTGCGCCTTCGTGATCCCGCTGTTGCAGCTGCTGGTGTGGTGCTGGCAGCGCGGCCGGCATGACCTGGACGAGCGCTATGTCGGGCTGGTGCTGCACACCCTCTACCTGGGGGCCATGGCAGCGCTGGTCACCGTGAGCGTGGCCCTGCTGCTGGCCTTTGCCCGGCGCCAGGCGCCGACCACCGGCATTCGCGCCGGTGTCGGCCTGGCCAACCTGGGCTATGCGCTGCCGGGCTCGGTGCTGGCGGTGTCGATCATGCTGGCGTTCAGTTACCTCGACAACCAGCTGGTGATCCCGCTGCAGCAGTGGCTGGGTGGTGCCGGCAAGCCGCTGCTGCTGGGCAGCCTGTCGGCGTTGCTGCTGGCCTACCTGGTGCGTTTCATCGCCGTGGCCTACGGCCCGCTGGAAAGCAGCCTGGAGCGCATCCGCCCGTCACTGCCAGAGGCATCGCGCAGCCTCGGGGTGGCCGGGCCGGGATTGTTTTTCAAGGTGTATCTGCCGCTGCTGGTGCCCGGCGCGTTGAGCGCTGCGCTGCTGGTGTTCGTCGACGTGCTCAAGGAAATGCCCGCCACCTTGCTGATGCGCCCGTTCGGCTGGGACACGCTGGCCGTGCGGGTGTTCGAGATGACCAGCGAAGGCGAGTGGGCGCGGGCCTCGTTGCCGGCGTTGACCCTGGTGCTGGTGGGCCTGTTGCCGGTGATCGGGTTGATCCGCCGTTCGGCCCATCGTCCCGGGCTTCCGCGCTGAGGGTGCCACGTCGCGTCCTTGCGGCTACAATGCGCGGCATTCGCGCGGCGGGTCCTACAAGAAGAGCTGACGATTAAACGTCATCGACCGCTGCCGCTTCGCCACGCCCGGAAGGAGAAACCCATGGGACAGCGCACGCTTTTGTTCGACTTGCACCTGGCGCTTGGCGCCAAGACGGTCGATTTTGGTGGCTGGGACATGCCGCTGCACTATGGCTCGCAGGTCGAGGAGCACCACCAGGTGCGCAGTGACTGCGGCGTCTTCGATGTTTCCCACATGACGGTGATCGACGTCACCGGCAGCCAGGCCACGCCCTGGTTGCAACGCCTGCTGGCCAACGACGTGGCCCGCCTCGACGGCATCGGCAAGGCCCTCTACAGCCCGCTGCTCAGCGAAGACGGCGGCGTGATCGACGACCTGATCGCCTACCGCACCGACTGGGGCTACCGCCTGGTCACCAACGCCGCTACCCGGGCCAAGGTGCTCGACTGGCTGCGCGTGCAGCGCGCAGGTTTCGAGGTGACCTTCGACGTACGTCCGGACCTGGCCATCCTTGCCATCCAGGGCCCGCGGGCCCGCGACAAGGTCGCGCCCTTGCTCAGCCCCGCGCGCGCTGCAGTCATCCGCGAACTGCGCCCTTTCGAAGGCGTGGCTGAAGGCGACTGGTTCATCGCCCGCACCGGTTACACCGGCGAAGACGGCCTGGAGATCATCCTGCCCGGCGATCAGGCCGTGGCCTTCTTCAACGACCTGGTCGGCGCCGGCATCGCCCCCAGCGGCCTGGGTGCCCGCGACACCCTGCGCCTGGAAGCCGGCATGAACCTGTACGGCCAGGACATCGACCAAACCCACACCCCGCTGACCTCCAACCTGGGCTGGTGCATTGCCTGGGAGCCGGCGGGTCGCGAGTTCATCGGGCGCGCGGGCCTGCTGGCAGAAATTGAACGCGGCGTGCAGGAAAAACTGGTCGGGCTGGTGCTCGAGGAGCGCGGCGTATTGCGCGCCCACCAGGTGGTCCGTGTATCCGGCATTGGCGAAGGGGAGATCACCAGTGGTAGTTTCTCGCCTACGCTGAGCAAGTCCATTGCCCTGGCCCGCGTACCCATGGCCACCGGCGACCGCGCCGAAGTCGAGATTCGCGGCAAGTGGTACCCGGTGCGGGTGGTCAAGCCGACCTTCGTGCGCCACGGCAAAGTCCTGATCTGAACATTCAACGGCGGGCCGACCGCTGACCCAAACGAGGAAGACAACACATGAGCAATATCCCCGCCGACCTGCGTTTCGCCGAGAGCCACGAGTGGGCCCGCCTGGAAGTCGACGGCAGCGTTACCGTAGGCATCAGCGACCACGCGCAGCAGGCGCTGGGTGACGTGGTGTTCGTCGAACTGGCCGAAGTCGGCAAGGTGTTCGCTGCCGGCGACGCCGCTGGCGTGGTCGAGTCGGTCAAGGCCGCCTCCGACATCTACGCCCCGGTGGCCGGCGAAGTGATCGCGGTCAACGAAGGGCTGGCCGACAGCCCCGAGCTGCTCAACGAAGAGCCTTACGATTCGTGGATCTTCAAGCTCAAGCCAAGCGACAAGTCGCAGCTGGACAAGCTGCTAGACGCTGCTGCCTACAAGGCCGCCATCGGCGAGTAACGGTATCCGCTCCCACGCAACATCGTGGGAGCGGGCTTGCCCCGCGATGGGGCCGGCACTGCAAACGCAATAATCCCCGCACATCCGGCAATCCTTCCTAGACTTGTAAGTCTCCAAGAGAACTGGTCCAGGAAGAGATCTCGCCATGTCCCAGTCGCCATCCCTGCGTCAACTGCACCTCGCCAACCCGTTCCTGCAGCGCCACCTGGGGCCCGATGCCCAGGAGCAGCAGGCCATGCTGGCCGCCCTCGGCGTCAGCAGCCGCAGCGAGCTGATCGAGCAGACCGTACCGCCCGGCATCCGTTTCAACCGCCCGCTCGATCTGCCCCCGGCGCTGGATGAGCAGGCCGCCCTGGCCAAGCTGGCCGGTTACGCCGCACAAAACCAGCTGTGGACCAGCCTGATCGGCATGGGCTACCACGCCACCGTCACCCCCACGGTGATCCTGCGCAACGTGCTGGAAAACCCCGGCTGGTACACCGCCTACACGCCCTATCAGCCGGAGATCGCCCAGGGCCGGCTGGAGGCGCTGCTGAACTACCAGCAGATGGTCATCGACCTCACCGGCCTGCCGCTGGCCAACGCTTCACTGCTCGACGAAGCCACCGCCGCTGCCGAGGCCATGGCCCTGGCCAAGCGCGTGGCGCGCAGCAAGAGCAATGCGTTCTTCGCCGATGAGCACTGCCACCCGCAGACCCTCTCGGTGCTCAAGACCCGCGCCGAGGGCTTTGGCTTCGAGCTGATCGTCGATGCTGTGGATAACCTCGGCAAGCACGCGGTGTTCGGCGCCTTGCTGCAATACCCCGACACCCATGGCGAGGTGCGCGACCTGCGCCCGTTGATCGACCAGTTGCACGGCCAGCAGGCTGTGGCCTGCGTGGCCGCCGACATTCTCAGCCTGGTGCTGCTGACCCCGCCGGGCGAGCTGGGCGCGGACGTGGTGCTTGGTTCCACCCAGCGCTTTGGCGTACCCATGGGCTACGGCGGGCCCCACGCCGCCTACTTCGCCTGCCGCGACGACTACAAGCGGGCCATGCCCGGGCGCATCATCGGTGTGTCCCGCGATGCCCGCGGCAACACCGCGCTGCGCATGGCCCTGCAAACCCGCGAGCAGCACATCCGCCGCGAGAAGGCCAATTCGAACATCTGCACGGCGCAGGTGCTGCTGGCCAATATCGCCGGCTTCTACGCCGTGTATCACGGCCCCGAAGGCCTGCGGCGCATCGCCCAGCGCGTGCACCGGCTGACCTTCATTCTGGCTGCCGGGCTTGAAAGCAAGGGCATCAAGCGCCTCAACCAGCACTTCTTCGACACCCTCACCCTCGATGTCGGCGGCACTCAGGCGGCGATCATCGAAAGCGCCGAGGACGCGCGCATCAACCTGCGCATTCTTGGTCGCGGGCACTTGGGGGTGAGCCTGGACGAAACCTGTGACGAAGCCACAGTGCTCAAACTGCTGGATATCTTCCTCGGCGTAGACCACGGCCTGGACATCGCCGCCCTCGACCAGCAGGCGCTGCCAGAGGGCATCCCCAGTGCGCTGGTGCGGCGCACGCCGATCCTGGAGCACCCGGTGTTCAACCTGCACCACAGCGAAACCGAGATGCTGCGCTACCTCAAGCAGTTGGAGAACAAGGACCTGGCGCTGAACCAGTCGATGATCCCGCTGGGCTCCTGCACCATGAAGCTCAACGCCAGCAGCGAGATGATCCCCATCACCTGGCCCGAGTTCGCCCAGCCGCACCCCTTCGCCCCGGCGGCCCAGGTGCAGGGCTACAAGGCGATGATCGACGAGCTGGAAAGCTGGTTGTGCGCCATCACCGGCTTCGACGCCATCTGCATGCAGCCCAACTCCGGCGCCCAGGGCGAGTACGCGGGCCTGATGGCCATCACCCGCTACCACCAGAGCCGCCACCAGCCCGGGCGCACCCTGTGCCTGATTCCGTCGTCGGCCCATGGCACCAACCCGGCCTCGGCGCAGATGGCCGGCATGGAGGTGGTGATCGTCGAGTGCGACGAGGACGGCAACGTCGACCTTGAAGACCTCAAGGCCAAGGCCCAGGCGGCGGGTGAGCGGTTGTCGTGCCTGATGGTCACCTACCCCTCGACCCACGGCGTGTACGAAGAGGGCATTCGCGAAATCTGCGAAGTGGTGCACCAGCATGGCGGCCAGGTGTACATGGACGGCGCCAACCTCAACGCCCAGGTGGGCCTGGCACGGCCGGCCGACATCGGCGCCGACGTGTCGCACATGAACCTGCACAAGACCTTCTGCATCCCCCATGGCGGTGGCGGGCCGGGCATGGGGCCGATCGGCATCCGCGCCCACCTCAAGCCGTTCGTCGCCAGCCACCCGGTGGTGCCGGTGCCCGGGCTGGACCCGAACAACAGCGCGGTCAGCGCCGCCCCTTGGGGCAGTGCGAGCATCTTGCCGATCAGCTGGATGTACATCGCCATGATGGGGCCGCAACTGGCCGACGCCAGCGAGGTGGCGATCCTGTCGGCCAACTACCTGGCCAGCCAGCTGCGTGATGCCTTCCCGGTGCTGTACCGCGGGCGCAACCAGCGTGTGGCCCACGAGTGCATCCTCGACCTGCGCCCGCTCAAGGCGCTGACCGGCATCACCGAGGAGGACGTGGCCAAGCGCCTGATGGATTACGGCTTCCACGCTCCGACCATGTCGTTCCCGGTGCCGGGCACGCTGATGGTCGAGCCCACCGAGAGCGAGTCGAAGGCCGAGTTGGACCGCTTCGTCGAGGCGATGCTGGCGATCCGTGCAGAAATCGACCAGGTGCAGCAGGGCAACTGGCCGCTGGAGGACAACCCGCTCCGGCATGCCCCGCACACCCTGGCCGATGTGCTGGCGCCGTGGGCGCGGCCCTACAGCATCGAACAGGGCATCGCCCCCAGCGCTCACGCGCGCCAGCACAAGTACTGGCCGGCGGTGAACCGGGTCGACAACGTGTATGGGGACAGGAACCTGTTTTGCGCTTGTGTGCCGGTGGAGGCGTATCGCTGAGGGGCGAACGCATCGCGGGGCAAGCCCGCTCCCACGAAGCGAACCTGCGTGGGAGCGGGCTTGCCCCGCGATAGGGGTTTACTCGGCGACGGCGTTCTTGGCCAGGATCGCGTTGGCCAGTTCCATGTCGCTGGCCTGCACGCCCGGGTTGTCGGCGCGCACCTGGCGCATCGCGGCCTCCAGGAACGGCCCGCGAATGGCGCCGTCGCTGGCGACGAAGCTGCCGGCGTCATCCTGGGCGGCGACGATCAGCTTGTGGTCCTTGAACGTCAGGTAGGTCGAGGCGGTGGTGGCGCCCGACGAAATGATGTTGCGCCAGAAACCGTCGGCCATGGCGGCGCCAACGGGCAGCGAAACCAGGACAGCGGCTGCGATGGCTTGCTTGAAACGCATGATGAAGCACCTCGGTGGGTGAGGGTTGTGATGATGCAACTTGGATCTTGCCCCCCGTGGCCAAGTTCCCGGCACCGCCGGCTATTTGTCGGTTATCCACAGACCCGCAGCACCTCTTCGAGCGAGGTCACGCCCTGGCCGATGCGCTCCTGGCCGCAGCCGCGCAAATCAAGCATGCCGTCGGCCTGCGCCTGCTGGCGCAAGGCGGCCAGGTCGGTGTCGGCGGTGATGCGTTCGCGCAGGCCTTGGCTGACGCTTAGCAGCTCGAACAGCCCGGTACGCCCGTGATAACCGGTGCCCCGGCACTGGTAGCACAGCGTGCTTGCGCCGCGGCACAGCGTACACAGGGTGCGCACCAGGCGCTGGGCCATGACCCCGAGCAGCGTGGCCCGCACCAGGTAGCTGGCCACCCCCAGCTCCTGCAGGCGGGTCACGGCGCTGCAGGCATCGTTGGTGTGCAGGGTCGAAAGCACCAGGTGCCCGGTGAGCGCCGCCTGCACTGCTACCTGGGCGGTTTCGCGGTCGCGGATCTCGCCGATCATGATCACGTCCGGGTCCTGGCGCAGCAGGGCGCGCACACCGTCGGCAAAGCCCAGGTCAAGCGCCGGCTGCACCTGCAGCTGGTTGATCGCAGGTTCCAGGCGCTCGATGGGGTCTTCGATGCTGCACAGGTTCACCTGGGGCGTGGCCAGCAAGCGCAGGCTGGCGTAAAGGGTGCTGGTCTTGCCCGAACCTGTGGGGCCGGTGACCAGCACAATGCCCTGGCGCTGCTTGAGCAGCGCCTGCCAGTGCTCCAGTAACTGGCCTTGCAGGCCGAGGCTTTGCAGCGTTTCGTGCTGCTGGCGGGCGTCGAACAGGCGCAGCACCAGCTTTTCGCCAAAGGGCGTGGGTAGCGTCGACAGGCGCATTTCCACCTCCAGCCCGCCGGGCAGCCGGCTTTTCAGGCGGCCGTCCTGCGGGCGGCGTTTTTCGGCCACGTCCATGCGCCCCAGGTGCTTGAGGCGGCTGACCATGGCCAGGGCGACACCCGCCGGAAAGGCGTACACGCTGTGCAGCAAGCCGTCGATGCGCAGGCGCAGGTGGCCCTGTTCGCGGCGTGGTTCCAGGTGGATATCGCTGGCACGTTGTTCGATGGCGTACTGCAGCATCCAGTCCACCAGGTGCACGATGGGTGCATCATCGGCGCTGGCCTGGCTAAGGCCTGAGCCCAGTTCCAGCAGTTGCTCCAGCTCGCCCAGGCGCGCCGGTTGCTGCTGGTCGGCGCCCTGTACCGAATGGGCCAGGCCGAAGAATGTCGGGGCGAGCTGGCGAATCTGTACGGGGCTGGCCAGCACCCGGTGCACGGGTTTGCCCAGGCTGCGGCACAGGTCGGCCTCCCATTCACGCTGGTAGGGCTGGGCGCTGGCCACGGTGACGCCGGTGGCATCGGCCGCGACCAGCAGAATGTGATGTCGCTGGGCAAAGGCCGCAGACACCAACCCGCTGACTTGAGCCAGGTCGACCTGCAACGGGTCGATGTGCAGGAAGGGCTGGCCAACCTGCTCGGCCAGCCACTGGCACAGGGTGTCCAGGCTCAGCAGCTGGCCGGGGTGGCAGGGGTCGGCCAGGCCCAGGCCGGCGATCAGTTCGAGCGGGTGTTCGGTGGGTTTGGCCTTGGCCTGCGCGAGGGCTTCGAGGGCGGCCTGGGCGGTAATGCGTTGCTCGGCCAGCAAGGCATCGAGCAGGCGGTGCAGGTCGAGGTCGAGGGTCTGGTTGGCGAACATGGCGGCAGTCCTTGCCAGGTGAACGGACCTGGAAGGCTACCCGGATGGCTTTGCCTGCGTGCGGGCAAAGGGTTTCGGGACTTTGCCGGGCGCCACTTCAGCCGGCCGCGACTTCGGCCAGGGGCGGCATGTTCTCAAGGCTCACGTCAGCAACGCAGACCAGGTTGCGCAGTTTTTGCGCAATCACCTCGGCGCGGTGCCAGCTCAGGCCGCCGATGCCGATTTGCATGTGAAGCCAGTCATCCTGCTGGCTTACCTGCACGCTGTGGGGGGTGAGGAACTGCAGGGCAAACAGGTTCAGCACCCGGCACAGGCTATCTGGCTCGGCCTCGGCCTGCAGGCGGTAGTGCACGGTGCTGTGGGCGGTGCTGGCAGCCCAGGCGTCGAGGCGGGGGGCGGCGAGGGGCCGTTCGAGTGCGTTCATGCTGGGTCTCCGCGAAAGTGGGGAAATTCTTGCACGCTGAACGGGGTATTGTTTCGCTATGATTCGGTCGATTTGGCCACTGTGCGAATTGTATGATTCGCAAGAACGCATTTTCAGGAATCAATCATGCAAAGCGAGCTGGATGCCTTTGATCGTCGAATCCTCGAACTGCTGCAGGAGGACGCATCGCTCTCAAGCGCGCAGATCGCCGAGCGCGTAGGGCTGTCGCAGTCGCCATGCTGGCGGCGCATTCAGCGCTTGCGCGAAGAAGGGGTGATTCGCGGGCAGGTGACCCTGCTGGACCGCAAGAAGGTGGGCCTGAACACGCAGATCTTCGCCGAGGTGAAGCTCAACGCCCACGGGCGCTCGAACTTTGCCGAGTTCACCGAGGCGATCCGCGGTTTCCCGGAAGTGCTGGAGTGTTATGTGCTGATGGGGTCGGTGGACTTCTTGCTGCGCATCGTCACCTCGGATATCGAGGCTTATGAGCGCTTCTTCTTCGAAAAGCTGTCGAACGTGCCGGGTATTCAGGAAGTGAATTCGATCGTGGCGCTATCCGAGATCAAGAGTACGACGAGTTTGCCGTTGCAACGCTGAGGGTGGCGCGTTCCCTGTAGGAGCGGCCTTGCCGGGGCGCCGGACCGGTCGGAAAGGGGCGCGAAGCGGCCCCAGGATTTGCGCATCATGCAAGATTGCCGGGGCCGCTCTGCGGCCCTTTCGCGACACAAGGCCGCTCCTACAGGGATTGCATAAGCTTCAGGCCAGTGCCGTACCGGTAGGAGCGGGCTTGCCCCGCGATGTGCGTCATCAAGCCTTGAGCAAATGCTTCCAGGCGCGGTTCTGCTCGATGGCGCGGGCCTGCTCGATGCGTGCTTCCAGCAGCTCGCTCTTGTCTTCTTCACCCAGCGGCTGCTCGGCCAGCTCGTGCAGTTTGTTCAGCTCGCCGTACAGGCGGTCCTGCTGCGGCACGTCGAGCACCTGGCGGGCGTGGTGCAGCCAGGCCAGGATGCCTTCGATGCGCGGCAGCTGCTCACCCAGGTCTTCCGGGCGCTGCACGTACAGTGGCAGCTTCAGGGCGCGGGCTTCTTCACCCAGCTGATGGTGCAGCCAGCTGGCCAGCTGCGCCTTGCCCTGGCGCTCGCCACGGCCCTTGCGTTCCACGGTCCAGGCGCGGGCGGTCAGCCAGCGGGCGGTTTCCAGCGAGAACTGGCCCCAGCGTGGGTCCTCCAGCTCCTCGGCGAACTGCTCGGGGGCGGCGCGGCGGATGTCTTCGTCGTCATTGCCGGCCTGTACCAGCGGGCGCCAGTCTTCCAGCAGCGCGTCGAGGCTGGCGCGCAGGGCCTTGGTCACCGGGCGCGGTGCCGCCTGGCCAAGGCTGGCGGTGAGGGCGCGCAGTTCGGCGAGGCAGCGTACCCAGTCCTGCAGCAGGCGCCAGTGGCCGTTGTGGCGGTACTGCTCGGCCAGGCGCTGGCTGCTGCCCAGCAGTTGCCAGGCCAGGGCGGCGTAGGCGTCGTCCAGTGGCATTTCGGCGTCCAGCTCGCTGGCCGGCAGGTCCAGCTCGTAGCTGGCCTCGTCGAGCAGGCGGTAGCCGCGTTCGGCCTTGCTGATGTCGCACGGCATCAGGGCGACGCTTGCGGCAAGTTCCGCGGCCAGCTCCAGCAGGGCTGCCGGGTCGCCTTCGCGCAGTTCAAGCTCCAGCTCGCTGATTTCTTCCTTGCGCTTGCCGACCACCACGAAGCCTTGGTCCAGGGCGGCTTCGATCACCACCTTGGCCTTGCCGCGGCCCCAGGAGATTTCGGCGTACTCGCGGGTGAAATCGGTGGTGAACAGCGGCTTGATGGTCTTCTTGTCGAGCTCGGCCAGTTGCTCGGGCCAGCAGCTGGCGTCGAGTTTTTTCAGGTCCAGCTTGACCTTGTCCAGCTGCCACTCGTACTCGTTGCGCTCGGACAGGCCGGCCACGCTTTGGCCGCGGCACTTGAGGGTCTGGATGATGACCTCGCCGTCGCGGCGCAGGCGCAGCGCCACACGGGCGGCCGACAGGTCGCGCTCCGGCGTGTCGAAGTACTGGTTGAGCAGTTCGCGGGTCTGCCAGCCGGACTTGTTGCGCTTTTTCAGCAGGGGGTGCTCGCGCAGGGCGGCGAGGGTCTCGCGGCTGGCGCGGAGTTTGAGTTCGGTTTCTTTGTGCATCGCGGGCTCGGAAGGAGGGGCATCGTGGGATGTGAGTCTACAGGAGTCGGGTGTCGCCTGCCGGATTTGGGGCTGCTGCGCAGCCCTTCGCGGGTAAACCCGCTCCTACAGGATGGCGATAACCCTGTAGGAGCGGGTTTACCCGCGAAGGGCCGCATAGCGGCCCCAGGAATGGCTTGCCCTGCGCAGGGAATGGGTTGTTATGATGCCCTCCATGCTTTTGAGGAGTCCGCGCATGCCGTTGCCGTCGCTGAAAGACCAGTTCGCCGCCCTGATCGCCGCACCGTCGGTCAGTTGCACCCAGCCGGCCCTCGACCAGTCCAACCGCGCGGTCATCGACCTGCTGGCCGGCTGGCTGGGCGACCTGGGTTTCACCTGCGAGATCCAGCAGGTCACCCCGGGCAAGTTCAACCTGCTGGCCAGCCGCGGCACCGGCCCCGGCGGCCTGGTGCTGGCCGGGCATAGCGACACCGTGCCGTTCGACCCGCAACTGTGGCAAAGCGACCCGCTCAAGCTTACCGAGGTCGATGGCCGCTGGGTGGGCCTGGGCAGCTGCGACATGAAGGGCTTCTTCGCCCTGGTGATCGAGGCGGTCACGCCGCTGCTTGAACACGACTTCAAGCAGCCGCTGCTGATTCTGGCCACCTGCGACGAGGAGAGCTCGATGTCCGGTGCCCGCGCCCTGGCCGAGGCCGGCCAGCCGCTCGGGCGGGCGGCGGTGATCGGCGAGCCCACCGGGCTCAAGCCGATCCGCATGCACAAGGGCATCCTCATGGACCGCATCGATATTCTCGGGCGCAGCGGCCATTCGTCGGACCCGAACCTGGGCCGCAGCGCCCTGGAGGCCATGCACGCGGCGATGGGCGAGCTGATGGACCTGCGCCGCGGCTGGCAGGAAAAATACCGCAACCCGCAGTTCACCGTGCCAACCCCGACCCTGAACTTCGGCTGCATCCACGGCGGCGACAACCCCAACCGCATCTGCGGCCAGTGCGCCCTGGAGTTCGACCTGCGTCCGCTGCCGGGCATGGATGTCGAGCAACTGCGTGCGGCCATTCGCAGCAAGCTGGTGCCGCTGGCCGAGCGCTTCGAGGTGCAGATCGACTACGCGCCGCTGTTCCCCGAGGTGCCGCCGTTCGAGCAGGCCGCTGACGCCGAGCTGGTGCAACTGGCCGAACGCCTGACCGGCCACCGCGCCGAAGCGGTGGCCTTTGGTACCGAAGCGCCTTATCTTCAGCAGCTCGGCTGCCAGACCATCGTGCTCGGCCCCGGCGACATCGCCTGCGCCCACCAGCCCGGCGAATACCTTGAAATGTCACGTATCGAGCCTACCGTGCGTCTATTGCGTGACCTGGTGCGGCACTATTGCCTGAGCTAAACGTCCACTGACTTCATTCGTCACTGCCTAGAGGAGACCGCGCGTGACCGCAAGCCTGTTCCGACGATGACTTTCGAACGTTGTGCGCCTTTCCGTCTCCGTTCACTTATCCACAGGCCTTGTCATGCCCGATTATGTCAACTGGCTGCGCCATGCTTCTCCCTACATCAACGCCCACCGCGATTGCACCTTCGTGGTCATGCTCCCCGGTGACGGCGTCGAACACCCGAATTTCGGCAATATCGTCCACGACCTGGTGCTGCTGCACAGCCTGGGCGTGCGCCTGGTGCTGGTGCACGGTTCGCGCCCGCAGATCGAAAGCCGCCTGGCCGCCCGCGGCCTGACCCCGCACTACCACCGTGGCCTGCGCATCACCGATGCGGCCACCCTGGACTGCGTGATCGACGCGGTCGGTGCCCTGCGCCTGGCCATCGAGGCGCGCCTGTCGATGGATATCGCCGCCTCGCCGATGCAGGGTTCGCGCTTGCGGGTGGCCTCGGGCAACCTGGTCACCGCACGGCCGATCGGCGTGCTCGAAGGGGTCGACTACCACCACACCGGCGAAGTGCGCCGGGTCGACCGCAAGGGTATCAGCCGGCTGCTCGACGAACGCTCCATCGTGCTGCTGTCGCCGCTGGGCTATTCGCCCACCGGGGAGATCTTCAACCTGGCCTGCGAAGACGTCGCCACCCGCGCCGCCATCGAGCTGGGCGCCGACAAGCTGCTGCTGTTCGGCGCAGAACCCGGCTTGTTGGACGACCAGGGGCGCCTGGTGCGCGAGCTGCGCCCGCAACAGGTGGCGCCGCACCTGCAACGCCTGGGCAGCGACTACCAGGGCGAGCTGCTGGATGCTGCCGCCGAGGCCTGCAAGGGCGGCGTGGCGCGCAGCCATATCGTCAGTTATGTCGAGGACGGTGCGCTGCTCAACGAGCTGTTCACCCGGGCCGGGGCCGGTACGCTGGTGTCCCAGGAGCAGTTCGAGGTGGTGCGCGAGGCGACCATCGAAGACGTTGGCGGCCTGCTGGACCTGATCAGCCCGCTGGAAGAGCAGGGCATTCTGGTACGCCGTTCGCGGGAGGTGCTGGAACGTGAGATCGAGCAGTTCAGCGTGGTCGAGCGCGAGGGCATGATCATCGCCTGTGCGGCGCTGTACCCGATTGCCGACTCCGAGGCCGGCGAGCTGGCGTGCCTGGCGGTGAACCCGGAGTACCGGCATGGCGGGCGCGGTGACGAGCTGCTCGAACGCATCGAAACCCGGGCGCGGGCGTTGGGGTTGAACACCTTGTTCGTGCTGACCACGCGTACCGCGCACTGGTTCCGCGAGCGGGGGTTTGCACCCAGTGGTGTGGAGCGCCTGCCGGCGGCGCGGGCATCGCTGTACAACTACCAGCGCAATTCGAAGATTTTCGAGAAGTCGTTGTAAGCCTGTGCCGGCCTCATCGCCGGCAAGCCGGCTCCTACAGGTATAGCGCAGGCTGAAGGTTACTCGGCCCCTGTAGGAGCGGCCTTGTGCCGCGAAAGGGCCGCAGAGCGGCCCCGGCGATCTCTGCTTGATACACAAATCCTGGGGGCGCTTCGCACCCCTTTCCGACCGGTCCGGCGCCCCGGCAAGGCCGCTCCTACATAGAGAGATCTGTGGGTTGGGGGCAATGAAAAACGCCGCCCTTGTGGGCGGCGTTTTTGTTTACACGGTGTGCAGGTACCAGTTGTACTCGAGGTCGGAGATCGAATGCTCGAACTCCTCCAGCTCGCTCTCCTTGCACGCGACGAAGATGTCGATGTACTTCGGATCGATGTACTTGTTGAGGATTTCGCTGTCGTCCAGCTCGCGCAGGGCATCGCGCAGGTTGTTCGGCAGGCTCTGCTCCAGCTGCTCGTACGAGTTGCCTTCGATCGGCTCACCCGGCTCGATCTTGTTGGTCAGGCCATGGTGCACACCGGCCAGTACCGCAGCCATCATCAGGTACGGGTTGGCGTCGGCGCCGGCCACTCGGTGTTCGATGCGTACGGCGTCCGGCGAGCCGGTCGGTACGCGCAGGGCCACGGTGCGGTTGTCCAGGCCCCAGCTCGGCGCGTTCGGTACGTAGAACTGCGCGCCGAAGCGGCGGTACGAGTTGACGTTGGGGCACAGGAACGCCATGGAGGCGGGCAGGGTCTCGAGCACACCGCCGACAGCGTGACGTAGCGCGGCGTTCTGCTCGGGATCCTCGCTGGTGAAGATGTTGTTGCCATCTTTGTCCAGCACGGAAATGTGTACATGCAGGCCGTTGCCTGCCTGGCCCGGGTAGGGCTTGGCCATGAAGGTGGTGTCCATTTCATGGTCGTAGGCGATGTTCTTGATCAGGCGCTTGAGCAGCACTGCATAGTCACAGGCCTTGAGCGGGTCGGCGACGTGGTGCAGGTTGACTTCGAACTGCGCCGGGGCGCTTTCCTTGACGATGGCGTCGGCCGGGATGCCTTGCTCCTTGGCGCCTTCAAGAATGTCCTGCAGGCAGTCGGCATATTCGTCGAGGTCGTCGATGAGATAGACCTGAGTGGACTGCGGGCGCTTGCCCGAAATCGGCGAGCGTGGCGGCTGCGGGCGGCCGTTCACGTTCTCCTGGTCGATCAGGTAGAACTCCAGCTCGAACGCGGCGCAGATGGTCAGGCCCATGTCGGTGAACTTGCTCACCACCTGGCGCAACACTTCACGCGGGTCGGCGAAGAAGGGTTCGCCTTCGATCTCGTGCATGGTCATCAGCAGCTGCGCGGTAGGGCGCTTCTGCCAGGGCTCGTTGGAGAGGGTGCCGGGGATCGGGTAGCAGATGCGGTCGGCATCGCCGATGTCCAGGCCAAGGCCTGTGCTTTCGACGGTGGAACCGTTGATGTCCAGGGCGAAGAGGGAGGCCGGCAGGTTGATGCCTTTTTCGTAAACCTTGTGCAGGCTCGTGCGCTCGATGCGCTTGCCACGAACCACACCATTCATATCTGCAATCAGAAGGTCAACGTAGAGAACCTCAGGATGTTCCTTAAGGAACGCGTTCGCTTCGTTAAGCTGAACGGCACGCGGGGGTACCGACATGATGCAACACCTTTGTTGTTAAAAATATCAATCAAGGGGGGCTTGCAACCCCAGTCAATCGGAAAGACCAGGTGAAGTCAAGCCAGCCCCATGATGCCCTTAAATGGCACATCTACGGCAGATTTGCTGCATATCGGGGCGTGTCATTATCCGCTATTTTCGTGTTGAAGGGTTATCCCGGGCAGGGCGTCTTTTATTTTTTACGCAATGGTTGTGTAAAAAAATGAACAAGGCTAAGCTCGGACACAACCCAAAACACAATAATACGAGGGTCACATGGTCCGCCTGTCGAGACCTGAAAACACCGCCTGCACGGTGCGCTCAGGCATATCTCCCGGTTGCCGCCCAGTCATTGCACGCTTGCAACACTGCTGTGTTGTACTGGCCGCAATAATTGACGGTTTGCACAAAAAGGCCATGCCTCGTAACGCTTTAGCGGCTCTCTTCCTTTCTATCTGCCCTCGGTTTACGGCCCGGACACACTTTTATCGAGTGTATCCACTGTCGTCCTGCGCGGGGGTTTTTGCTTTAGCCATGCACTGCATACAGAATCAAGGCGTGGGCCATTCAAGGCCCCTCGGTGCCCCGTGCGCCGACCCTGAACGACGCCAGGCGTCAACGGCCGCAGGTTGCCGTCAACCGGGCCACATTACCTCCTGAGGTATTTATGAGTAACAACCTCGACCAGCTCACCGATTGGTTGAAAGAGCACAAGATCACCGAGGTGGAATGCCTGATCAGCGACCTGACCGGCATCACCCGCGGCAAGATCTCGCCGACCAACAAGTTCATCGCCGAAAAAGGCATGCGCCTGCCCGAGAGCGTGCTGCTGCAGACCGTGACCGGCGACTATGTCGACGATGACATCTATTACGAACTGCTCGACCCGGCCGACATCGACATGATCTGCCGCCCCGACGAGAACGCGGTGTTTCTCGTGCCCTGGGCCATCGAGCCGACCGCCCAGGTGATCCACGACACCTACGACAAGAAGGGCAACCCGGTCGAACTGTCGCCGCGCAACGTGCTCAAGAAAGTGCTCAAGCTCTACGCCGACAAAGGCTGGCAGCCGATCGTCGCGCCCGAGATGGAGTTCTACCTGACCAAACGCAGCGAAGACCCGGACTTCCCGCTGCAGCCGCCGGTGGGACGCTCCGGCCGCCCTGAGACCGGCCGTCAGTCGTTCTCCATCGAGGCTGCCAACGAATTCGATCCGCTGTTCGAGGACGTCTACGACTGGTGCGAACTGCAGCAGCTGGACCTCGACACGCTGATCCACGAAGACGGCACCGCGCAGATGGAGATCAACTTCCGTCACGGCGACGCCCTGCACCTGGCCGACCAGATCCTGGTGTTCAAGCGCACCATGCGTGAGGCCGCGCTCAAGCACAACGTGGCCGCCACCTTCATGGCCAAGCCGATGACCGGCGAGCCGGGCAGCGCCATGCACTTGCACCAGAGCGTGGTCGATGCAGCCACCGGCAAGAACATCTTCAGCAATGAAGACGGCAGCATGAGCGAGCTGTTCCTCAACCACATCGGCGGCCTGCAGAAGCTCATCCCCGAAGCGCTGCCGCTGTTCGCCCCCAACGTCAACTCGTTCCGCCGCTTCCTGCCGGATACGTCTGCGCCAGTGAACGTCGAATGGGGCGAAGAAAACCGCACCGTCGGCCTGCGTGTGCCGGATGCCGGCCCGCAGAACCGCCGGGTCGAGAACCGCCTGCCGGGCGCCGACGCCAACCCCTACCTGGCCATCGCCGCCAGCCTGCTGTGCGGCTATATCGGCATGGTCGAAGGCATCCAGGCCAGCGCGCCGGTGCAGGGCCGTGGCTACGAGCGGCGCAACCTGCGCCTGCCGCTGACCATCGAGGATGCCCTGGAGCGCATGGAAAACAGCCGCGCACTGGAGCAGTACCTGGGCGAGAAATTCATCGCCGGCTACGTCGCCACCAAGCGCGCCGAGCACGAGAACTTCAAGCGCGTCATCAGTTCCTGGGAGCGTGAGTTCCTGCTGTTCGCTGTCTGATCAACCCTGAGGCCGCCTGCGGGCGGCTGCCGGAAAATGGAGAGGCACATGAGCGTCAACAACCCGCAAACCCGTGAATGGCAAGCCCTGAGCGGCGAACACCACCTGGCCCCTTTCAGCGACTACAAGCAGCTGAAGGCCAAGGGGCCGCGCATCATCACCAAGGCGCAGGGCGTTCATTTGTGGGACAGCGAGGGGCACAAGATCCTCGACGGCATGGCCGGCCTGTGGTGCGTGGCGGTGGGCTATGGCCGCGAAGAGCTGGTACAGGCGGCAGAGAAGCAGATGCGCGAGCTGCCGTACTACAACCTGTTCTTCCAGACCGCCCACCCACCAGCGCTGGAGCTGGCCAAGGCGATCACCGAGGTGGCCCCCGAGGGCATGACCCATGTGTTCTTCACCGGCTCCGGCTCCGAAGGCAACGACACCGTGCTGCGCATGGTCCGCCACTACTGGGCGCTGAAGGGCAAGCCGCACAAGCAGACCATCATCGGCCGCATCAACGGCTACCACGGCTCCACCGTGGCCGGTGCCAGCCTGGGCGGCATGAGTGGCATGCACGAGCAGGGCGGCCTGCCGATCCCGGGCATCGTGCACATCCCGCAACCTTACTGGTTCGGCGAAGGCGGCGAGATGACCCCGGACGCCTTCGGCGTATGGGCCGCCGAGCAGTTGGAACAGAAAATTCTCGAAGTCGGCGAAGACAACGTCGCCGCCTTCATCGCCGAGCCGATCCAGGGTGCCGGCGGGGTGATCATCCCGCCAGAAACCTACTGGCCGAAGGTCAAGGAGATCCTCGCCAAGTACGACATCCTGTTCGTCGCCGATGAGGTGATTTGCGGGTTCGGCCGTACCGGCGAGTGGTTCGGCTCGGACTACTACGACTTGCAGCCTGACCTGATGACCATCGCCAAGGGCCTGACCTCCGGTTACATCCCCATGGGCGGTGTGATCGTGCGTGACAAGGTGGCCCAGGTACTCAGCGAGGGCGGCGACTTCAACCACGGTTTCACCTACTCCGGCCACCCGGTGGCGGCGGCGGTGGGCCTGGAAAACCTGCGCATCCTGCGTGACGAGCACATCGTCGAGAAAGCCCGCACCGAAGTGGCACCCTACTTGCAAAAACGTCTGCGTGAGCTGCAGGACCACCCACTGGTGGGCGAAGTACGCGGCCTGGGCCTGCTCGGCGCGATCGAACTGGTCAAGGACAAGGCCACCCGCAGCCGTTACGAAGGCAAGGGCGTGGGCATGGTGTGCCGCAACTTCTGCTTCGACAACGGCCTGATCATGCGCGCGGTGGGCGACACCATGATCATCGCCCCGCCGCTGGTGATCAGCCACGCCGAGGTGGACGAACTGGTGGAAAAGGCGCGCAAGTGCCTGGATTTGACCCTGGAAGCGATCCGATAACGGTCTGCTAGGCTGGCGAGGTGACATTAAGTTGCTACAAGGCACTCGTTTGGTTGAAACAGCGCCTTGTAACTTGCCAGACTAACGGCTGTTTCAGTCGCCCAGCGCGTGAACCGTGGGACCTGGCTGCTGAACAGAAGGCTTTGATAATAAATTCTGGAGCATTACGCATGAGTAAAATGGGCAAGACGTTGCTGGCCGCCGCCCTGATGGGTGCCATGGCTACCGCTGTTCAGGCTGAAGACAAGGTGTTGAACGTCTACAACTGGTCGGACTACATCGCTCCGGACACCATCGCCAAGTTCGAGAAACAGAGCGGTATCAAGGTCAAGTACGACGTCTTCGACAGCAACGAAACCCTCGAAGCCAAGCTGCTGGCCGGCAAGTCCGGTTACGACATCGTGGTGCCGTCCAACAACTTCCTGGCCAAGCAGATCAAGGCTGGCGTTTACCAGGAACTGGACCGTTCCAAGCTGCCCAACTGGAAGAACCTCGACGAAGACCTGCTCAAGGCCGTGGGTGACGCCAGCGACCCGGGCAACAAGTACGCCTTCCCCTACATGTGGGGCTCCATCGGCATCGGCTACAACCCGGAAAAGGTCAAGGCTGCGCTGGGCGTAGACAAGATCGACTCGTGGGATGCCGTGTTCAAGCCCGAGAACATCGCCAAGCTCAAGAGCTGCGGCGTGAGCTTCCTCGACGCCCCGACCGAAATGCTGCCGGCCGCGCTGCACTACCTGGGCCTGCCAAGCAACAGCACCAAGGCTGAAGACCTGAAGAAGGCCGAGGCACTGTTCCTCAGCGTTCGCCCGTCGATCACCTACTTCCACTCGTCCAAGTACATCGGCGACCTGGCCAACGGCAACATCTGCGTGGCCGTCGGCTACTCGGGTGACCTGGAGCAGTCCAAGGCCCGTGCCCACGAAGCCGGCGACAAGGTCAAGCTGGACTACATCATTCCGAAAGAAGGCGCCGGTACCTTCTACGACATGGTCGCCATCCCGAAAGATGCCGAGCATAAAGACGCTGCCTACGCGTTCATGAACTTCCTGCTGCAACCGGAAGTCATGGCCGAGATCACCAACGCCGTGCGCTTCCCCAACGGCAACAAGGCCGCGACCCAGTTCGTCGACAAAGACATCACCAGCGACCCAAGCATCTACCCGCCTGCTGAAGTGAAGAAGCAGCTGTATGCGATCGCAGCCCCCGAAGCTGCCGCCCAGCGCGTCATCACCCGCAGCTGGACCAAGATCAAGTCGGGCAAGTAAGCCTGATGCGAAGCCCTCTGGGCCGGGGTTTCCCGCCCCAGAGGCATTGAGCGGCAAATAAGATTGCGGCATCTGTGCCGTGAAGGTAAGTTGCGCGCCGGTTTTGCGTGAGCGGCCAGGAGTTTTCGCCCGCAAAGGCACTGATTGTGAGGACCACCCACTTGTCTATTTCTGTATTTCGCAAGGCCTTGATGGCTGGAGCGGGTCTGACGCTGGCATGCAGCGTCCAAGCGGCGCCCACGGTGCACATCTACAACTGGTCCGACTATGTCGGCCCGAACACCCTTGCCGAGTTCCAGAAGGAAACCGGCATCGAGCCCAAGTACGACGTCTTCGACAGCAACGAAACCCTCGAAGGCAAGCTGTTGGCCGGGCGCACCGGCTATGACGTGGTCGTGCCGTCCAACCATTTCCTCGGCAAGCAGATCAAGGCGGGCGCGTTCCAGAAGCTCGACAAGAGCCTGCTGCCCAACTATGCCAACCTCGACCCGGCGCTGATGAAGCGCCTCGAGAAGAACGACCCGGGCAACCAGTACGCGGTCCCCTACCTGTGGGGCACCAACGGCATCGGCTACAACGTCGAGAAGGTCAAGGCCGCGCTGGGTACCGACAAGATCGATTCCTGGGCCGTGTTGTTCGAGCCCGAGAACATGAAAAAGCTCAGCAAGTGCGGGGTCGCCTTCCTCGACTCGGCTGACGAGATGCTGCCGGCAGTGCTCAACTACCTGGGCCTGGACCCGAACAGCAGCAACCCCAAGGACTACGCCAAGGCAGAAGAAAAACTGCTGGCCGTGCGCCCGTACGTGACCTATTTCCACTCCTCCAAATACATCACCGATCTCGCCAACGGCGACATCTGCGTGGCCGCCGGCTTCTCCGGCGACGTGTTCCAGGCCAAGGCCCGTGCTGAAGAAGCCAAGAAGGGCGTGAAGCTGGCCTACGCCATCCCCAAGGAGGGCGGCAACCTCTGGTTCGATGTGCTGGCGATTCCCAAGGATGCCAGCAACGTCAAGGAGGCCCACGCCTTCATCAACTATTTGCTGAAGCCTGAGGTTATCGCCCAGGTCAGTGATTACGTCGGTTACGCCAACCCGAACCCCAAGGCTGGCGACCTGATGGACCAGGCCGTGAGGACTGACGCCGCGGTTTACCCACCGCAGGAAGTGCTGGACAAGATGTTCGTCAACTCGGAGCTGCCACCCAAGGTGCAGCGCCTGATGACCCGCAGCTGGACCAAGGTCAAGTCGGGCAAGTAATTATCCAGGCCCGCCGCGGCGCCTTTAAAGCAGGCCGCGCGGGCACAAAAAATCTTGTTGGGAGTTTCACTCATGGCAGTTGCCTCCGGTGCCTATAAAAAAGCCCTCGAGGGTGGCCAGCAACCCAAGCAGGTGCTGGTCAAGATCGACCGGGTCACGAAAAAATTCGACGAAACCGTCGCCGTGGACGATGTGTCCCTGGAAATCCGCAAGGGCGAGATTTTCGCCCTGCTGGGTGGCTCCGGCTCCGGCAAGTCCACCTTGCTGCGCATGCTGGCCGGTTTCGAGCGCCCCACCGAAGGGCGGATCTTCCTCGATGGCGTCGACATCACCGACATGCCGCCCTACGAGCGGCCGATCAACATGATGTTCCAGTCCTACGCGCTGTTCCCGCACATGACCGTGGCGCAGAACATCGCCTTCGGCCTGCAGCAGGACAAGATGCCCAAGGCCGAGATCGACGCCCGGGTTGGCGAGATGCTCAAGCTGGTGCACATGACCCAGTACGCCAAGCGCAAGCCGCACCAGTTGTCCGGTGGCCAGCGCCAGCGCGTGGCCCTGGCCCGCTCGCTGGCCAAGCGCCCCAAGCTGCTGCTGCTCGACGAACCCATGGGCGCGCTGGACAAGAAGCTGCGTTCGCAGATGCAACTGGAGCTGGTGGAAATCATCGAGCGCGTGGGCGTGACCTGCGTGATGGTGACCCACGACCAGGAAGAGGCCATGACCATGGCCCAGCGCATCGCCATCATGCACCTGGGCTGGATCGCCCAGATCGGCTCGCCGGTGGACATCTACGAGACGCCTACCAGCCGCCTGGTGTGCGAGTTCATCGGCAACGTCAACCTGTTCGAAGGTGAAGTGGTCGACGACGCCGAAGGCCACGCGATCATTGCCAGCCCGGAGCTGGAGCGCAAGATCTACGTCGGCCACGGCATCACCACCTCGGTCGAGGACAAGCACATCACCTACGCCCTGCGCCCGGAAAAACTGCTGGTGACCACCACCCAGCCTGAGTTCGAGCACAACTGGTCGCGTGGCAAGATCCACGACATCGCCTACCTGGGCGGCCACTCGGTGTTCCACGTCGAGCTGCCCAGCGGCAAGATCGTCCAGTCGTTCGTGGCCAACGCCGAGCGCCAGGGCACCCGCCCGACCTGGGACGATGAAGTGTTCGTGTGGTGGGAAGACGACAGCGGCGTGGTACTGCGGTCATGAAACTTCGCAAGCTCAAGCGAGCCTTCCAGCGCATTACCCCGGAGGGGCGGCACCTGGTGATCGGCGTGCCGTTCATCTGGCTGTTCCTGTTCTTCATGCTGCCGTTCTTCATCGTGTTGAAGATCAGCTTCGCCGAAGCCGACGTTGCGATCCCGCCGTACACCGAGATCTACACCTACGTCGAGAGCAAGATCCAGCTGGTGCTGAACCTGGCCAACTACGGGCTGCTCACTGAAGACGAGCTGTACCTGTCGGCCTACCTCGGCTCGCTGAAGATGGCCTTTTTCAGCACCCTGCTGTGCCTGCTGATCGGCTACCCGATGGCCTACGCCATCGCCAACGCCAAGAAAGAGACCCAGACGGTACTGCTGCTGCTGATCATGATGCCGACCTGGACCGCGATCCTGATCCGCGTCTATGCCTGGATGGGCATCCTCAGCAACAACGGCCTGCTCAACAGCTTCCTGTTGTGGCTGGGGCTGATCGACCAGCCGCTGCAGATCCTCAACACCAACCTTGCGGTGTACATCGGCGTGGTCTATTCGTACCTGCCGTTCATGATCCTGCCGCTGTTCGCCAACCTGGTGAAACACGACCAGAGCCTGCTTGAAGCCGCATCCGACCTGGGTTCGAGCACCTTCAACAGCTTCTGGAAGATCACCGTGCCGCTGTCGAAAAACGGCATCATCGCCGGCTGCATGCTGGTGTTCATCCCGGTGGTGGGCGAGTTCGTGATCCCTGAACTGCTCGGCGGCCCGGAAACCCTGATGATCGGTAAAGTGCTGTGGCAGGAGTTCTTCAACAACCGCGACTGGCCGGTGGCATCTGCCCTGGCGGTGGTGATGCTGGCGATCCTGATCGTGCCGATTCTGCTGTTCAACCGCAGCCAGGCCAAAGAAATGGAGGGCCGCGCATGAAACGCTTCAGTTTCTCCAAGCTGATGCTGGTGCTCGGCTTGCTGTTCATCTACCTGCCGATGCTGATCCTGGTGATCTACTCGTTCAACGCCTCCAAGCTGGTAACGGTGTGGGGCGGCTGGTCGGTGAAGTGGTACGTCGGCCTGCTCGACAACACCCAGCTGATGGGTTCGGTGATGCGCTCGCTGGAAATCGCCTGCTACACGGCGGTGGCTGCGGTGGCGCTGGGTACCCTGGCAGCCTTCGTGCTGACCCGGGTCACCCGCTTCAAGGGCCGCACGCTGTTCGGTGGCCTGGTCACCGCGCCGCTGGTAATGCCCGAGGTGATCACCGGCCTTTCGCTGTTGCTGCTGTTCGTGGCCATGGCGCAGATGATCGGCTGGCCCCAGGAGCGTGGCATCGTCACCATCTGGATCGCCCACACCACCTTCTGCGCAGCCTATGTGGCGGTGGTGGTGTCGGCGCGCCTGCGTGAGCTGGACCTGTCCATCGAAGAGGCGGCCATGGACCTGGGTGCCAAACCCTGGAAAGTGTTCTTCCTGATCACCATCCCGATGATCGCGCCGTCGCTGGCGGCGGGCGGCATGATGTCGTTCGCCCTGTCGCTGGACGACCTGGTACTGGCAAGCTTCGTCTCCGGCCCGGGCTCGACCACCTTGCCGATGGAAGTGTTCTCGGCCGTGCGCCTTGGCGTCAAGCCCGAGATCAACGCCGTGGCCAGCCTGATCCTGCTGTCGGTGTCGCTGGTGACCTTCCTGGTGTGGTTCTTCAGCCGCCGCGCCGAAGAGCGCCGCCGCAAGGCGATCCAGCAGGCCATCGAAGAAGGTGCCGCCGCCAACGCCGGCCAAGCCCAGGTGCGCCGCCCGGCCCAGGCGACCGCCCAGGCCTGAGGCTCGCCAACCACAGGTACTGCGCATGCCTTGAAGGCTGCGCAGTACCCTGTGGGAGCGGGCTTGCCCGCGAAGCAGGCGACACCGGCTCAGAGCCAAACCGCATCCCAATGCGGATACTGCCTCACACTGCTCGCAAGCCCGGCCCGCAAAGGGTTGGCAACGATGTACCGAGCTACCTTTCTGACATCTTCTTCTCGCCGCAAGGCCCGGTCCTGATAACCCGCTTGCCATACCGGCTCCAGCTCTACCCCTGCCTTGTGCAAGGCAAGGCTTGACCGTGATTTGAATCGGCGCATCAAGGTGCCCAGGGTCACTGACCGCAACTCGATCAGCCAATGCAGATGGTCTGGCATGACTACCCAAGCCAGTGAGACGCAGGCGTTTTCCTGATCGGATCTACGCATCTGATGCACCACCAAGCGAGCGTTGCGCCAGTCGCGGAACAGTGGTGTACGGCGATGGGTGACGGTGGTGAGCACGTAGAGCCTGCCTGGCTCCGAGCATCGGCCTCGGCGTAGCAGGTGTGAGGAGGCGAGCGGCATGACATTCATCCTTGAAGATTGGCCATTTGACCCTAGCCGAATCTGTTGTTTGGCCGTGCTGTTGTTGGTTTCCTGATATGACACGGCCGTTGGTTCCTAAAGCTCATGCAATCCCTGTGGGAGCAACTGTGCTGTGCTGCCTGAACCGGCCTCATCGCCGGCAAGCCGGCTCCTACAGGTACGGTGCAGGTTTGAAGGCTATGCAATCCCTGTGGGAGCGGCTTTAGCCGCGAAGCAGGCAGCGCGGTGGATGGCACCGGCTGCGCCGGTGTTCGCGGCTAAAGCCGCTCCTACAGGGCGCGCGCATCGCTTCCACCAACCCGCCTCGCTTTCTTGAACCCACATCAATGCCGTTTACCCATCCCTGATCTACGCTTTCATCGCGTCCTGTAAACCATTCGTCGATGCAAGGAGCCGGCATGACGCCAACGCGCGCGCTGAGGGTTGTTTGCCTGGGGTTGCTGGCACTGCTGGCAGGCTGTGGCGAGGAGAAGGTCACCGAAGAACTGCCCCGGGTGGTGGTGCAGCAGGTGCAGCCCACCGACTTTGCCGCGCGGGTCACCCTGACCGGCGATGTGCAGGCGCGGGTGCAGACCGACCTGTCGTTCCGCGTGGGCGGCAAGATCGTCTCGCGCAGCGTCGATGTGGGCGACCACGTCAAGGCCAACCAGGTGCTGGCGCGCCTGGACCCGAAAGACCTGCAAAACAACGTCGACTCGGCCAAGGCCGAAGTGTTCGCCGAACAGGCCCGGGTCGCCCAAACCAGCGCGGCCTTTGTGCGCCAGCAAAAACTGCTGCCCAAGGGCTACACCAGCCAGAGCGAATTCGATTCCGCCCAAGCCGCCCTGCGCAGCAGCCAGAGCGCGCTCAAGGCCGCCCAGGCGCAACTGGCCAACGCCAACGAACAACTCGGTTACACCGCCCTGGTGTCCGAGGCCGACGGGGTGATCACCGCGCGCCAGGCCGAAGTCGGCCAGGTGGTGCAGGCGACCATGCCGATCTTCAGCCTGGCGGTGGATGGCGACCGTGACGCAGTGTTCAACGTCTATGAATCCCTGTTGGTCAGCCCGCCGAGCGATGCCGGGGTGGTGGTCAGCCTGCTCGACAACCCGAAAATCCAGGCCCATGGCCATGTGCGCGAAGTCACCCCGACGGTGTCGGCGCAAAGCGGCACGGTGCAGGTGAAGGTGGCCTTGCGCGACGTGCCGGCGGGCATGCAGCTGGGTTCGCCGGTGACCGCCGCCACCAACGCCCAGAGCCGCCCGAGCATCGAGCTGCCTTGGGCGGCGCTGACCAAGGCTTTGCACGAGCCTGCGGTGTGGGTGGTGGGTGAGGGCGACAAGGTCGAGCTGCGCAAGGTGCAGGTGGCCCGCTACCTCACCGGCAAGGTGGTGATCGCCCAGGGCATCAAGGGCGGTGAAACCGTGGTGGTGGGCGGTGCGCAACTGCTGCACCCGGGCATGCAGGTATATAAAGTCGCCGCCCAAGGCGCGGGAGCCAAGCCATGAAGCGCCTGATCATCGCCTTGCCGGCGGTTTTGCTGCTGGCCGCCTGCGGCAGCGACAAGGAGCAGGCCGAGCCGGTGCGCCCGGTGCTGTCGACGCTGGTGCAGCCGCAGGTGCAGTCGCAGTTGGGGCGCTTCGCCGGCAGTATCCAGGCGCGCTTCGAGAGCACCCTGGGTTTTCGCGTGTCCGGGCGCATCGCCCGGCGTTGGCTGGATGTCGGCGCCCAGGTCAAACCGGGCGACACCCTGGCCACCCTCGACCCCACCGACCAGCAGAACCAGCTGCGCGCCGCTGAAGGTGACCTGGCCAAGGTGCAGGCGCAGTGGATCAACGCCCAGGCCGATGCCCGCCGCCAGCAACAGCTGTACGACCGGGGCGTGGGTGCCCAGGCCCAGCTGGATATCGCCAATACCAACCTGAAGACCACCGGTGCGGCCCTGGAGCAAGCCCGGTCCGCAGTGAGCCAGGCTCGCGACCAGCTCGACTACAGCACCCTGCGCACCGACCACGCCGCAGTAGTTACCGCCTGGCAGGCCGAGGCCGGGCAGACCGTCAGCGCCGGCCAGGCGGTGGTCACCCTGGCCCGCCCGGATGTAAAAGAGGCGGTGATCGACCTGCCCACCAACCTCGCCGAGCAACTCACCCCCGGGCTGACCTTCACCGTCGCCCTGCAACTGGAACCGAGCATCGACACCACCGCCACCCTGCGCGAGCTGGAGCCCCAGGCCGACGCCACCACCCGCACCCGGCGTGCGCGGCTGACCCTGGCCAGCACCCCCGACAGCTTCCACCTGGGCACCGCCGTCAGCGTCACCTTGAGCTCCGCCGTCACCCCGCGCAGCGAGCTGCCTCGCACAGCACTGCTGGAGCGCGACGGCAAGACCCAGGTGTGGGTGGTGGACCCGCAGCAAAAGACCGTCGCCACCCGCGACGTGCAGGTGATCGAACGCAACGACGAACGCATCGTCCTGGCCTCGGGCGTGCAGCCCGGTGAGCGCGTGGTCACGGCCGGCGTCAACATCCTCAAGCCCGGCCAGAAGGTCACCTTCGACGAGGACGCACGATGAAAGGAAGCTTCAACCTCTCCGAATGGGCCCTGCGCCACCAGTCGTTCGTCTGGTACCTGATGGCCGTGAGCCTGCTGATGGGGGTGTTCTCCTACCTCAACCTGGGCCGCGAGGAAGACCCCTCGTTCACCATCAAGACCATGGTGATCCAGAGCCGCTGGCCCGGCGCCACCCAGGAAGAAACCCTGCTGCAGGTCACCGACCGCATCGAGAAAAAGCTCGAGGAGCTGGACTCGCTCGACTACGTGAAAAGCTACACCCGCCCCGGCGAATCCACCGTCTACGTGTACCTGCGCGACACCACCAAGGCCAAGGACATCCCCGAGATCTGGTACCAGGTGCGCAAGAAGATCCAGGACATCGGCGGCCAGTTCCCCAAGGGCCTGCAGGGCCCGGCGTTCAACGACGAGTTCGGCGACGTATACGGCTCGATCTACGGCTTTACCGCCGACGGCCTGACCCTGCGCCAGCTGCGCGACTATGTGGAGCAGGTGCGCGCCGAGGTGCGCGATGTACCCAACATCGGCAAGATCGAGCTGGTCGGCACCCAGGATGAGGTGCTGTACCTGAACTTCTCGACCCGCAAGCTGGCCTCGTTCGGCATCGACCAGAGCCAGGTGATGCAGGCCTTGCAGGCGCAGAACGCGGTGACCCCGGCCGGGGTGATCGAGGCCGGCCCCGAGCGTATTTCGGTGCGCACCACCGGCCAGTTCGCGTCAGAGAAAGACCTTGAGTCCGTCAACCTGCGCATCAACGACCGCTTCTTCCGCCTGGCCGATATCGCCGACATCGAGCGCGGCTACGTCGACCCGCCATCACCGATGTTCCGCTACAACGGCCAGACCGCCATTGGCCTGGCCATCGGCATGAAGGCCGGCGGCAACATGCAGGTGTTCGGCCAGCTGCTGCGCGAGCGCATGGACAAGGTCACCGCCGACCTGCCGGTGGGGGTCGAGGTGCACACCGTGTCCGACCAGGCAGTGGTGGTCAAGCAGGCGGTCGGCGGCTTCACCAGTGCGCTGTTCGAGGCGGTGGTGATCGTGCTGGTGGTGAGCTTCGTCAGCCTTGGCGTGCGCGCCGGGCTAGTAGTGGCCTGCTCGATACCGCTGGTGCTGGCCATGGTGTTCGTGTTCATGGAGTACACCGACATCACCATGCAGCGTATCTCGCTGGGTGCGCTGATCATCGCCCTGGGGCTGTTGGTGGATGATGCGATGATCACCGTGGAGGTGATGGTCACCCGGTTGGAGATGGGCGACACCAAGGAGCAGGCGGCCACCTTTGCCTACACCTCCACGGCCTTCCCGATGCTCACCGGCACCTTGGTGACCGTGGCCGGCTTCGTGCCCATCGGCCTGAACGCCAGCTCCGCCGGCGAATACACCTTCACCCTGTTCGCGGTGATTGCGGTGGCGCTGATCGTGTCGTGGATCGTTGCGGTGTTCTTCGCCCCGGTGCTCGGTGTGCACATTCTCGACGCCAAGAAACTCAAGGCCCATGAAGCGGAGCCTGGCCGGGTAGGGCGCGCCTTCGAGCACGGCTTGCTGTGGTGCCTGCGCCATCGCTGGGTGACGGTGATCGGCACCATCGTGCTGTTCGTGCTGTCGGTCGTGGGCATGCGCTTTGTGCAGAACCAGTTTTTCCCGTCATCGGACCGCCCGGAGATCCTCGTCGACCTGAACCTCCCGCAAAACGCCTCCATCGAAGAAACCCGCAAGGTGGTCGACCGCTTTGAGGCCACCTTCAAGGGCGACCCCGACATCGTCAGCTGGAGCACCTACATCGGCCAGGGTGCCATCCGCTTCTACCTGCCCCTCGACCAGCAGCTGCAAAACCCCTACTACGCCCAATTCGTCATCGTCAGCAAGGGCCTGGAGGTGCGCGGCGAGCTGATGGCGCGGCTCAAGGAGCGCCTGCGTACCGACTTCGTCGGCATCGGCACCAACATCCAGTCGCTGGAGATGGGCCCGCCGGTGGGCCGGCCGATCCAGTACCGGGTCAGCGGCAAGGACATCGACCAGGTGCGCGCCCATGCCATCGAGCTGGCCACGCTGCTCGACAGCAACCAACACATCGGCGAGATGATTTACGACTGGAACGAGCCCGGCAAGGTGTTGCGGGTCGAGATCGCCCAGGACAAGGCGCGCCAGCTGGGGTTGTCGTCCGAGGACGTGGCCAACGTGATGAACAGCATCGTCAGCGGCGTGCCGATCACCCAGGTCAACGACAACATCTACCTGATCAACGTGGTCGCCCGCGCCGAGGACAGCGAGCGCGGCTCCCCCGACACCCTGCAGAACCTGCAGATCGTCAGCCCCAACGGCACCTCGATCCCGCTGCTGGCCTTCGCCACCGTGCGCTACGAGCTGGAGCAGCCGCTGGTGTGGCGCCGCGACCGCAAACCCACCATCACCATCAAGGCCTCGGTCAACGGCGAGATCCAGCCCACCGACCTGGTGGCCCAGCTCAAGCCTTCCATTGACCAGTTCGCCAGCAAGCTGCCGGCCGGCTACGAAGTGGCCACCGGCGGTACCGTGGAGGAGAGCGCCAAGGCCCAGGGCCCGATCCGCCAGGTGGTGCCGCTGATGCTGTTCCTGATGGCGACCTTCCTGATGATCCAGCTGCACAGCGTGCAGAAGCTGTTTCTGGTGGTCAGCGTGGCGCCGCTGGGCTTGATTGGCGTGGTGCTGGCGCTGGTGCCCACCGGCACGCCCATGGGCTTCGTGGCGATTCTCGGCATTTTGGCGCTGATCGGCATCATCATCCGCAACTCGGTGATTCTGGTAACCCAGATCGACGAGTTCGAAGCCCAGGGCTTTGCCCCCTGGGATGCAGTGGTGGAAGCCACCAACCACCGCCGCCGGCCGATCCTGCTGACCGCCGCGGCGGCCAGCCTGGGCATGATCCCCATCGCCCGGGAAGTGTTCTGGGGGCCGATGGCCTACGCGATGATTGGCGGCATCATCAGTGCAACGCTGCTGACGCTGTTGTTCCTGCCGGCGCTGTATGTGGCCTGGTACAAGATCAAAGAGCCGGAAAACAAACCTGAAACCCAGCACTGACCCCCCTGTAGGAGCGGCCTTGTGTCGCGAAAGGGTCGCGTAGCGGCCCCAGGATCTCTGCCTCATGCAAGATTGCTGGGGCTGCTACGCAGCCCTTTCGCGACACAAGGCCGCTCCTACAGAGGGTCTGTGGTGACATGGATAAATGGTTATATAAACATTCTTAAACAGTATTTTTAAGAATATCCGCGCCTCACTACTATTGCCCTCAAGCCAGGCGCAAATCCCCTTCGAACCTCTGCCCGGCACCCTTACTCACAGGAGAACGAGCATGAGCGCATCGCTGCGTAGCATCGACGGTCAGGACGAAGCCACCATTCTGCGTGAGATCCAGAGCGCCCTGCGCGACCTGCGCTTTGGCGCAGTGGAAATCACCGTGCACAACGCCCAGGTGGTGCAGATCGAGCGCAAGGAGAAGTTCCGCCTGCAGCAGCCCGGCAACAAGGCCGGCTGACACCGCACCACCCATAAATTAGAAAAATGCCAATCGGGAGCTTCACCATGTCCATCCGCCGTTATGCGCTCGCCGCCCTGGCCAGTGCCGTTTTTGCCGGTTCCGCCATCGCCAAGGACTACGAACTGCTGAACGTGTCCTACGACCCCACCCGTGAGCTGTACCAGCAGTACAACGCCGAGTTCATCAAGCACTGGCAGCAAGCCCACCCGGGCGACAAGGTGAAGATCCAGCAATCCCACGGCGGCTCGGGCAAACAGGGCCGTGCGGTGATCGACGGCCTGCGCGCCGACGTGGTGACCCTGGCCCTGGCCGGCGACATCGACGAAATCGCCAAGCTCGGCAAGACCCTGCCGGAGGACTGGCAGAAGCGCCTGCCGGACGCCAGCACCCCGTACACCTCGACCATTGTGTTCCTGGTGCGCAAGGGCAACCCGAAAGGCATCAAGGACTGGGGCGACCTGATCAAAAAGGACGTCTCGGTGATCACCCCCAACCCGAAAACCTCCGGCGGTGCCCGCTGGAACTTCCTCGCCGCCTGGGCCTATGGCCTGAAGGCCGGCGGCAGCGAAGCCAAGGCCAAAGAGTACGTGCAGGAGCTGTTCAAGCACGTGCCGGTGCTGGATACCGGCGCCCGTGGCTCGACCATCACCTTCGTCAACAACGGCCAGGGCGACGTGCTGCTGGCCTGGGAAAACGAAGCCTTCCTGGCCCTGAAAGAAGACGGCGGCGCCGACAAGTTCGATATCGTCGTGCCTTCGCTGTCGATCCTGGCCGAGCCGCCGGTAGCCGTGGTGGACAAGAACGCCGAGAAAAAGGGTAACACCGAGATCGCCACCGAATACCTCAAGCACCTGTACAGCCCGGCCGGCCAGAAGATCGCCGCCGAGAACTTCTACCGCCCGCGTGACGAAAAAGTCGCCGCCGAGTTTGGCAAGCAGTTCCCGAAACTGGACCTGGTGACCATCGACAAGGACTTCGGCGGCTGGAAGACTGCACAGCCGAAGTTCTTCAATGACGGCGGTGTGTTCGACCAGATTTACCAGGCGCAGTGATCGGCCATGAAAACAGCGGGGGCCGCTCTGCGGCCCTTTCGCGACACAAGGCCGCTCCTACAGAAAAGCGCGACCCCCTGTAGGAGCGGCCTTGTGTCGCGATGGGCTGCAAAGCAGCCCCAGGATTTCAGAAGCTAGCACCAGCCCGGGATCGTTTCCGGGCTTCGTGCGTTCAACCAGGGACCTTTATGTCACGTCGTATTTCCCCCGTCATACCCGGCTTCGGGCTGACGCTGGGCTACACCTTGGTGTACCTCAGCCTGATCGTGCTGATACCGCTGGCGGCCATGTTCATCCATGCCTCGCAGCTGACCTGGGAGCAGTTCTGGACCATCATCAGCGCACCGCGGGTGATCGCCGCGCTGAAACTGAGTTTCGGCACCGCCCTGTTCGCCGCCATCATCAACGGCGTGATCGGCACCCTGCTGGCCTGGGTGCTGGTGCGCTACACCTTCCCCGGGCGCAAGGTCATCGATGCGATGATCGACCTGCCGTTCGCCCTGCCCACCGCGGTGGCCGGCATCGCCCTGACCGCCCTGTACGCCCCCTCGGGCTGGGTCGGCCAGTTCGCCACGGATCTTGGCTTCAAGATCGCCTACACCCCGCTGGGCATCACCCTGGCGCTGACCTTCGTCACCCTGCCGTTCGTGGTGCGCACGGTGCAGCCGGTGCTGGCGGACATCCCCCGCGAGGTCGAAGAAGCCGCCGCCTGCCTGGGCGCAAAACCCTTGCAGGTGTTCCGCCACGTGCTGGCGCCGGCGCTGCTGCCGGCCTGGCTGACCGGCTTCGCCCTGGCGTTTGCCCGCGGCGTGGGTGAGTACGGTTCGGTGATTTTCATCGCCGGCAACATGCCGATGAAAACCGAGATCTTGCCGCTGCTGATCATGGTCAAACTTGACCAGTACGACTACACCGGCGCCACCGCCATCGGCGTGCTGATGCTGGTGGTTTCCTTCATCCTGCTGCTGCTGATCAACCTGCTGCAGCGGCGCATCGAAACCCCTTGAAGGAGGCCCGCTAATGTCTTCATCCACTATTGGCGCGACCACCGCCGCCAACGCCGCCCGGCGTGGCAGCGCCACCTCGCGCCGCGTGCTGATCACCCTTGGCTGGATCGTCTTCGCGCTGTTCCTGCTGCTGCCGCTGGTGATCGTGGTGTCCCAGGCGCTGAAAAACGGCTTTGGCACCTTCTTCGAGGCGATCTTCGAGGCCGATGCCTTGTCGGCGCTCAAGCTCACCCTGCTGGCGGTGGTGATTTCGGTGCCGCTGAACCTGGTGTTCGGCGTGTCCGCCGCCTGGTGCGTAAGCAAGTACAGCTTCCGCGGCAAGAGCATCCTGGTGACCCTGATCGACCTGCCGTTCTCGGTGTCGCCGGTGATCGCCGGCCTGGTCTACGTGCTGATGTTCGGCGCCCAGGGCCTGTTCGGCCCGTGGCTGCAGGACCACGACATCCAGATCGTCTTCGCCCTGCCGGGCATCGTGCTGGCGACCATCTTCGTCACCGTGCCGTTCGTCGCCCGTGAACTGATCCCGCTGATGCAGGAGCAGGGCACGCAAGAGGAGGAGGCCGCACGCCTGCTGGGTGCCAACGGCTGGCAGATGTTCTGGCATGTGACCCTGCCCAACATCAAGTGGGGCCTGATCTACGGCGTGGTGCTGTGCACCGCCCGGGCCATGGGTGAGTTCGGCGCGGTATCGGTGGTGTCCGGGCACATTCGCGGCGTCACCAACACCTTGCCGCTGCACGTGGAGATCCTCTACAACGAGTACAACCATGTCGCGGCCTTCAGCGTGGCCAGCCTGCTGCTGATCCTGGCGCTCTTCATCCTGCTGCTCAAGCAGTGGAGCGAGAACCGTATTAACCGCCTGCGCCACAGCGCCGCGGAGGAATGATTCATGTCGATCGAAGTCCGTAACGTCAGCAAGCGCTTCAACAGCTTCCAGGCCCTGAACAACATCAACCTGGATATCCACAGCGGCGAGCTGGTGGCCCTGCTCGGCCCGTCCGGCTGCGGCAAGACCACCCTTTTGCGCATCATCGCCGGGCTGGAAACCCCGGACGATGGCAGCATCGTGTTCCATGGCGAGGATGTGTCCGGCCACGATGTGCGCGACCGCAACGTCGGGTTCGTGTTCCAGCACTACGCGCTGTTCCGCCACATGAGCGTGTTCGACAACGTCGCCTTCGGCCTGCGCATGAAGCCCAAGGGCGAGCGGCCGAGCGAGAGCAAGATCGCCGAGAAGGTGCATGAGCTGCTGAACATGGTGCAGCTCGACTGGCTGTCCGACCGCTACCCCGAGCAGTTGTCCGGTGGCCAGCGCCAGCGTATCGCCCTGGCCCGGGCTCTTGCGGTGGAGCCCAAGGTGCTGCTGCTGGACGAGCCGTTCGGTGCGCTGGATGCCAAGGTGCGCAAAGAGCTGCGCCGCTGGCTGGCGCGCCTGCACGAAGACATCAACCTCACGTCCGTGTTCGTCACCCACGACCAGGAAGAAGCCATGGAAGTGGCCGACCGCATCGTGGTGATGAACAAGGGCGTGATCGAGCAGATCGGTTCGCCGGGCGAGGTGTACGAGCAGCCGGCCAACGATTTCGTCTACCACTTCCTGGGGGATTCCAACCGCCTGGCCCTGAGCGAAGGCCACCATGTGCTGTTCCGACCGCACGAGGTGTCGCTGTCACGCCACGAAACCGAAGGCCACCACGCCGCCGAAGTACGCGATATCCGCCCGCTGGGCGCCACCACCCGGGTGACGCTGAAGGTGGAAGGGCAGAGCGAGCTGATCGAGGCCGAAGTGGTCAAGGACCACGACAGCCTGACCGGGCTGGCGCGGGGCGAGACGTTGTTCTTCCGGCCGAAGGTATGGCAGAAGGTAGCGGATATCTGAGCCGCTGTTTGCCAAATAAAAAACCCGGGCATGGTCCCGGGTTTTTTATTGCCCGGGCTAACGCCGCCCCCTGTAGGAGCCGGCTTGCCGGCGATCGAGGGCGCAGCCCTCGCAACAATCCGATGCCTTGCACGAATATTTCATATGCCCACAAGGCATCGCCGCGCGCGCACCTCTTCGAATCCCCCGAAATACGCGGCCTTGAGCCTTCCACCCAAAAACAATATTCACAAAAGATCTAACTTTAACTTCAAACATTACTTCAAAGCATAAGCCTCAACCCCCGATGATTCAGCCACACACCTGAATCCAGCCCACAGGGAGTTCGAGCAAATGGGTAATGTCCAGACGGCCGCCAGAGCCTTCGACCAGCCATGGCACCCGGCAGCGGGTGACCTGGTCGAGCTTGGGCGCACGTTGCGCCTGCCACTGGGCCAGTTGCGCCTGCAGCGCACCCCGGCCAGTGGCCTCAAGCGCCGCGACAAGCTGGCGCTGGGCCTGCTGGTGCTGGCCCTGCACGGCGCCGCCGCCTACTGGATCAGCCAGTCGCCCACCCCAGCGCTGCCGATCGTGCCGCCACAAGTACCGCCGATGACCATCGAGTTCGCCGCCCCCGCGCCGCCAGTGGTCGAACCGCCACCACCGGCCCCGGCGCCACCCGTGGTCGAGCCCCCGCCGCCGGTGGTCGACGAACTGGCTGCCAAGCCCAAAATCAAGCCCAAGCCTGCCCCCAAGCCGGTGGTCAAGGCCAAGCCCGAACCCAAGCCTGCACCCAAACCGGTCGAGGCGCCGCCGCTAGCCCCCGTGGCAGCCCCGGCCCCGCCCGCACCGCCTGCGCCGGCCCCGGTGACGCCACCTTCGGCCAACGCCGCGTACCTGAAGAACCCGGCCCCGGAATACCCGCAGATGGCCCAGCGCCGCGGCTGGGAAGGCACCGTGCTGCTGCGTGTGGAGGTGCTGCCCAGCGGCAAGCCCGGGCAGATCCAGGTACAGAAAAGCAGTGGCCGCGACGCCCTCGACGCCGCCGCGCTAGCCGCGGTCAAGCGCTGGAGCTTCGTGCCGGCCAAGCAGGGCGACGTGGCTCTGGCTGGCTGGGTCAGCGTACCGATCGATTTCAAGCTTCGTTAATTTGCCCCCCGCTTAAGGAAGGACTACATCATGAGCCTGCTGGCATCCCCCCTCGAATCCGTTGAAAGCGCCGTCATCTGGCTGTTGGTCGGCTTCTCTGTCGCTACCTGGGCGCTGGCCCTGATCAAGGTGGTGCAGTTCGTGCGCCTGAAGAACCAGGACAAGCGCTTCCACCAGAAATTTTGGGCGGCCTCCAGCCTGGACTCGGCTGCCGGCATCAGCGATGAGCAACCCGGCCCCGCTGCCCGCGTGGCCCAGGCCGGCTACGCCGCGATTGCCGTGGGCGAGCCCGGCCAGGCCAGTGACCTGAGCCACGCCATCAACCATCAGGACCGCCTCGAGCGCGCCCTGCGCCAGCAGATCGTGCGTGAGCGCCGCTCGCTGGAAACCGGCCTGGCAGTGGTGGCCAGTATCGGCAGCACCTCGCCCTTCATCGGCCTGTTCGGCACCGTGTGGGGCATCATGGAGGCGCTAAAGGGCATCAGTGCAGCCGGCTCCGCCAGCCTTGAAACCGTCGCCGGCCCCATTGGCGCGGCACTGGTGGCCACCGGCGTGGGCATTGCCGTCGCGGTACCGGCGGTGCTGGTTTACAACTACTTCCTGCGCCGCCTCAAGCTCACCGCAGCCGACCTTGATGATTTTGCCCACGACTTCTACAGCCTGGCGCAGAAGAGTGCCTTCCGCGTGCTGGTGCACCCCGCAGCCCAACGCCAGGCGGCCGGGTTCACCCAGCCGGTGAAGGAGGCTTCCTGACATGGCCTTTTCGACCCAGGACAGCGATGAAGTGTTGAGTGAAATCAACGTCACCCCGCTGGTGGACGTCATGCTGGTGCTGCTGGTGGTGTTTATCGTCACCGCGCCGCTGCTGACCAACGCCATCCCCATCAACCTGCCCAAGACCGAGGCCGTGGCCCCGGTGGAGCAGAAGGACCCGCTGGTGGTGAGCATCGATGGCAGCGGCAAGCTGTTCATCAACAAGGACGAGATCCAGCCCGATTTGCTGGAAACCAGCCTCAAGGCCGCCAAGAGCAAGGACGCCGAGTTGCGCGTGCAGCTGCAGGCCGACGATGGCGTGAACTACGGCGAAGTCGCCCGGGCGATGGCTGCCATCGAACGCGCCGGTATCAGCAAGCTGGCGGTGATCACCGCGCGCTGACCGGCAACACCCTCTTCAGGCAAGTGCTTATGGGCCATTTTCCTTGGCAGGGGATGGCCCTTTTTTATGCCCGCAGCAACCCCAGGCCCTGCGCTGTACCTGTAGGAGCCGGCTTGCCGGCGATGAGGCCGGCACAGGCAGCAAAGCCAATTGCTTCCACACACTCAAAAGACACTTTGGTTATTAATAAATAGCTTCTTATTCCTTTACGAATATAACCCCCTCCCTATACTTGCACCCCAAGCACGCAAACTTCCGGAGGCGTCCCCATGCGCAATGAGTCGATTCGTTACCTGATTGTGCCGGGCTGGCAAGGATCGCCAGACAACCATTGGCAAAGTCACTGGCAACGCAGCCTGCCCAACAGTGCCCGGGTCGAGCAGCAGGACTGGCTCACCCCGCAGCGCCGCGACTGGGTGCAGGCGTTGGAGCAGGCGATTGCCGCCGACGCCTCGCCAGTGATCCTGATCGCCCACAGCCTGGGCTGCATTACCGTCGCCCACTGGGCCGCCCAGGCCAGCCCAAGCCTGCTGCGCCGGGTGCGCGGCGCCTTGCTGGTGGCCCCGGCGGATGTCGAGCGGCCGGCCTGCGCGCCGGCCCTGCGCAACTTTGCGCCGATCCCGCAGCAGCCGCTGCCTTTCGCAAGCCAGGTGGTCAGCTCGGACAACGACCCGGCGGTGAGCGTGCCCCGCGCGCTGCACCTGGCCCGCGCCTGGGGCGCCGAGGCCGGGCTGCTGGCCAATGCCGGGCATATCAACGTCAAGTCCCGCCATGAACGCTGGGAGCAGGGCTTCGCCTACCTGTTCCGCCTGCAGGCCCGCATCGACCAGCGCGCGCTGCGCCGCGCCTGAGCCAGCGGCCTTTCACTGTATTGCCTTGAGCCCCGGCCGGCTGGTCGGGGCGGGAGTATTCCATGACGTTTCACGCCCCCTTCGGCCAGCCGCTGCTGACCTTCCCCGAGCTGGACAAGAGCCCGCTGAGTATCCGCGCCAAGGCGCTGGTGTTCGTCGACCCGCGCTCCCAGGCTTTGCGCCAGGCACTCGAGCGCCTGGCGCCGCAACCCTTGCCGGTGCTGATCCGCGGCGAGACCGGCACCGGCAAGGAGCTGCTGGCCCGGCAGATCCACCGCGCCAGTGATCGCGGCGGGCTGTTCGTGTCGGTCAACTGCGCGGCCATCAGCCCCACCTATGCCGATGCCGAGCTGTTCGGCTACAGCGCCGGCACCCAGGGCGGTACCGCCAGCAGCCGCGCCGGCTGGTTCGGCTCGGCCAACGGCGGCACCCTGTACCTGGACGAAATCGCCGACCTGCCCCTGGCGATCCAGGGCAAATTGCTGGCTGCGCTGGAAAACCGCGAGGTGACCCGGGTTGGCGCCAGCCACCCGCAGCCGGTGGACGTGCGCCTGGTGGCGGCCTCCAGCATCGACCTGGCCCTGGCGGTAAAGGCGGGTCGCTTCAACGAGCGGCTGTACCACTACCTGCACGAAGGCGAACTGGAGCTGCCGGCGCTGCGCGAGCGGGTCGGTGACATCCTGCCGCTGGCGGAGTACTTCGTCGGCATCTACAGCGTGCGCCTGGACCGGCCGCTGGCGCTGATCAGCGAGGCCGCCCAGCAGGCGCTGGAGGCCCATGCCTGGCCGGGCAATACCCGGGAGCTGGAGAACGTCATTCACTTTGCATTGCTGGTCAGCGAGGGTGAGGAAATTTTGCCGGAACACCTCGACCTGCCGGAGCGTGCGCCTTTGGATGCGCTGGCCCGGCAGCTTGGGCAGTTGGCACAGAGCCGTGAGGCCCGGACGCTGGCCGAGTTGCGGAGCGTATTGCGTGCGGCGCTGGCAACACTGGACCTGTAGGAGCGGCCTTGTGCCGCGAAAGGGCTGCGTAGCGGCCCCGGGATCTCGGTAGCCCTTAAAAATGCCGGGGCCGCTGCGCGCCCCATCGCGACACAAGGCCGCTCCTACAGGGCTCATAAACAAACCCCATGGTGGCAATTTGTTTTTGGAATAAGCAGCTAAATAAAAGATATTGTTACGGAATAAAAATTCCCGGTATCGTCCGCTTCACGCCCACCCGAACGGATGGGCAACCGACTTTGCCGCCATCAGCGATGGCCCAGCTCCATAACAAGGATCACCATGAAAAAGACCCTGCTGACCACCGCCCTGGCCGCTGCCCTGTCCTTCGCAGGCCTGGCATCCGCCGCCGAAAAACTGGTGGTTGCCGCAACCCCGGTACCCCACGCTGAAATTCTCGAGCTGATCAAGCCGACCCTGGCCAAAGAAGGCGTCGACCTGCAGATCAAGGTGTTCACCGACTACGTGCAGCCCAACGTGCAGGTAGACCAGAAGCGCCTGGACGCCAACTACTTCCAGACCCTGCCGTACCTGCAGAACTTCAACGAAGGCAAGGGCACCCACCTGGAAACCGTGATCGGCGTGCACGTCGAGCCGTTCGGTGGTTACTCGAAGAAGGTCAAGACCCTGGCCGAGCTGAAAGAAGGCGCCACCGTTGCCATCCCCAACGAGGGTAGCAACAGCGGTCGCGCCCTGCTGCTGCTGCAGAAGGCTGGCCTGATCACCCTGAAAGACCCGAAAAACGCCCTGGCCACCCCGAAAGACATCGCCGAGAACCCGAAGAAGCTCAAGTTCCGCGAGCTGGAATCGGCCATGCTGCCGCGCGTGCTGGACCAGGTCGACCTGGACATGATCAACACCAACTACGCCCTGGAAGCCGGCCTGAACCCGGCCAAGGACGCCCTGGTGATCGAGGGTAGCGACTCGCCGTACGTGAACTTCCTGGTTGCCCGCCCGGACAACAAGAACAGCGAAGCCATCCAGAAGCTGGCCAAGGCCCTGACCAGCCCTGAGGTGAAAGCCTTCATCGCCGAGAAGTACAAAGGCGCTGTACTGCCAGCGTTCTGATACGCGGCCCGCAACGAAAAACGCCGACGCATTTGCGTCGGCGTTTTTGTTTGTGCGGCGTACACCCATGCTGGCGCTGCCTCTGTAGGAGATCACCCAGCGCCTTCGGGCTGCGCTGTTGCGCAGAGAACAGAATTCGAGAGCGCTTGCGTACCCTGTGGGAGCGGGTTTACCCGCGAACACCGGCGAAGCCGGTGCCAAGCAGCGCGTCGCTTGCTTCGCGGGTAAACCCGCTCCCACAGGCCCCTGCTAAATCAATGAGTTGTGTTTTGTTCTATGAGAGCCGGCTTGCCGGCGATAGGGCCAGCAGCCTGAACACCAGACCATGGCCGCTGACGCCATCGCCGGCAAGCCGGCTCCTACAAAGGATCATGCCTGGCGCTTGTCACCCAGCGCCCGGCGCAAAGCCATGAGCCACAGCAGTTGTTCGTTCGAAGCAGGCGAGCAGGGGCTGTTCATCGTTATCGTCCTTGTAGGTTTGATGGGCCGTGCAAGTCACAGTTTGAAACCGCTTGGAAAAGGCGTTCGCTAGAAAGATCCCAACCTTTCGTAGGAAATTTCCGAAACGTGAACTGAGTGATATGGATATGCAATAAAGGTATTTAGAAAAATATTTTTATACCTTTAAAGTCTATTCAAGGTGCCTACCGGCACATCGCCAGCCACTGTGAAACGGCGCCGAGCGACCCTCGCGCCGACCTGGAAATAACCCATGCCGTCCTTCCAAACGCCGGTGCCGAGGCGACTTCCATGAACTTCGACACCGCTTTCATGCTTAGCACATTGCCGGCATTCCTCAAGGCCGTCGGCGTCACCCTGCAGGTCGGCCTGATCGCCATCGCCACCTCGTTGCTGGTGGCGGTGCTCAATGCAGCCGTTCTGGTGCTGCGCACGCCGTACCTGCAGCGCCTGGTCAAGGGCTACGTGGAGCTGGCGCGCAACACCCCGCTGCTGATCCAGCTGTTCTTCGTCTACTTCGCCCTGCCAAGCCTTGGGGTGAAGGTGTCCGGCTTCGCTGCGGCAATCATCACCATGACCTTCATGGGCGGCGCCTACCTCACCGAAGTGCTGCGCGCCGGCGTCGAGGCAGTGCCACGGGCGCAACTGGAGTCGGGGCGTTCCATCGGGTTGTCCGAGGGCCAGCTGCTGCGCCACGTGATCCTGCCCCAGGCCGGTATCGCCAGCCTGCCGGCGCTGTTCGCCAACTTCGTGTTCCTGCTCAAGGAAACCACCGTGGTGTCGGCGGTGGCGGTACCCGAGATCCTCTACACCACCAAGAACTACATCGCCCTGTACTACAAAACCTACGAGATGCTCGCCGTGCTGACGCTGCTGTGCGTGCTGATCTTCCTGCCGCTGTCGCTGCTGCTGCGCTATCTGGAGAGGAGGCTGCAACATGGCCAGTACGGGGCTTGAACTGCTGCAGGTGTCCTGGCCGCAACTGGCGGCCGGCGTCGGGCAAACCCTGGCCATCTCGGCCCTGGGCATTCTCTTCGCCACCCTGGGCGGCGTGCTCTACGGCGTGCTGGCGAGCCTCGGCAACCGCCTGCTGAACATCGCGCTGCAGGTGTACCTGGAGCTGTTCCGGGCGATTCCGGTGCTGGTCTGGCTGTACCTGGTGTTCTTCGGCCTGCCGATTTTCTTCGGGCTGAGCATCCCCAGCTTCTGGTGCGCGGTGCTGGTGCTGGGCCTGTGGGGCGCAAGCGAGGTGGGCGAGGTGGTGCGTGGCGCGCTGCGCTCGCTGCCACGTGGCCAGCGCGAGGCGGGGCTGTCGATCGGGCTGGCCGGCTGGCAGCTGTATGGCTACGTGCTGCTGCCCCAGGCGCTCAAGCGCATGACCCCGCCGACCATCAACATCTACACGCGGATCATAAAGACCAGCTCGCTGGCGGTGCTGATCGGCGTGGTCGAGGTGATCAAGGCCGGCCAGCAGATCATCGAGCGCACCTACGAATCGGTGCTGATCTACGGCGTGCTGCTGCTGTTCTTCCTTTTTGTCTGCTACCCGCTTTCGGCCGCCTCGCGCGTGCTGGAACGCCGCTGGGCCCACACATGAGCGCATTGATCGAGTTTCAGGGTTTCAACAAGTTCTTCGGCGAGCAGCAGGTGCTGGCCGGTATCGACCTGCAGGTGCAGGCTGGCGAAGTGGTGGTGATCCTCGGCCCCAGCGGCTGCGGTAAAAGCACCCTGCTGCGCTGCCTCAACGGCCTGGAGGAGGCCCACGGCGGCAGCCTGCGCCTGGGCGGCCAGGAGCTGCTGGCGCCGGGCACCGACTGGCGCCAGGTGCGCCAGCGGGTGGGCATGGTGTTCCAGAGCTACCACCTGTTCGGCCACATGAGCGTGCTCGACAACCTGCTGCTCGGCCCGCTGAAGGTGCAAAAGCGCCAGCGCGCCGAAGCCCAGGCCCAGGCCGAGGCGCTGCTGGCCCGGGTGGGCCTGCTGGACAAGCGCGACGCCTACCCGCGCCAGCTTTCCGGTGGCCAGCAGCAGCGCATCGCCATTGTGCGCTCGCTGTGCATGAACCCCGAGGTGATGCTGTTCGACGAGGTCACTGCCGCCCTGGACCCGGAGATGGTCAAGGAAGTGCTGCAGGTGATCCAGGGCCTGGCCCGCGACGGCATGACCTTGCTCATCGTCACCCACGAAATGGCCTTCGCCCGTGCGGTGGCCGACCGAATCGTGTTCATGGAGGCCGGCAGGGTCCTTGAACAGAACCACCCCGAGCGCTTCTTCACCCAACCGCAAACCGCACGCGCGCAGCAGTTCCTGGAGAAATTCTCTTTCGTCGAAAGCCTGCCCAAGACACTGCACAAGGAACTGTCATGAAAACCGCACCCTTTGCCAAACTGCTCGCCCCGCTGCTCGGCCTGGCCCTGCTGGCCGGCTGCAACAAGTCCGAGGAGCCGGCCAAACCCGCCGCCGCTTCACCGGCCAGCAGCTACCTGGAAACCATCAAGGCCCGTGACAAGCTGATCGTTGGCGTATTCACCGACAAGCCGCCGTTCGGTTTCGTCGATGAAAGCGGGCGCTACGTGGGCTTTGACACCGACATCGGCCGGCGCTTCGCCAAGGAGCTGCTGGGTGATGAAAACAAGGTCGAGTTCGTTGCCGTGGAGCCGGCCAGCCGCATCCCGTTCCTGCAAAGCGACAAGGTCGACCTGATCCTCGCCAACATGACCGTCACCCCCGAGCGAAAGGAGGCGGTGGACTTCACCAACCCCAACCTGCGCGTGGCGGTGCAGGCCATCGTCGCCGATGGCAGCCCGGTGCAAAAGCTCGACGACCTGGCCGACAAGACCATCATCGTCACCACCGGCACTACGGCGGATATCTGGCTGACCAAGAACCACCCGGACTGGAAGTTGCTCAAGTTCGAGAAGAACAGCGAGTCGCTGGCGGCCCTGGCCAATGGCCGAGGCGATGCCTACGCCCAGGACAACCTGATTCTGTTCAGCTGGGCCAAGCAGAACCCGGGCTACCGCGTGCTGCCGCAGTTGCTGGGTGACGAGGCGCCGATCGCCCCGGCGGTGAAGAAGGGTAATACCGAGCTGCGTGACTGGGTCAACGCCGAGCTGGCCAAGCTGGGCGAGGAGAAGTTTCTGCTGAAACTGTATGACCAGTACGTGCGCAAGGAGCTGAGCGATGACACCAAGCCTGAAAGCGTGATCGTCGAAGGCGGCAAGTGGCAGGGGTGAGGTTCGCACTTCCCTTGTAGGAGCCGGCTTGCCGGCGATTGGGCCGGTGCAGGTGTGCATGGCACCTGCTGCGCAGGTGATCGCCGGCAAGCCGGCCCCTACAGGGGAGTGGGGCGCAGTCAGTGGTTACGCGGTAACCAGTTCAGCAGGAACTCGTTCACCACCTGCGGGTTCTCCAGGCTGCTGATATGCCCGGCAAACGGAATCTGCGCCGCCAGGCAGCCGATGATCTGCGCCATCTCGTTGGATTCTGCGGGCGGGCGCGGAATGTCCTGGTCACCGCAGACCACGATGGTCTTGGCGCCCGGCAGTTCACCCAGCCGCCCGAGCAAGTCGGGCCGGCCGAAGATTACCCGGCCCATCGGGTCGAGGCTTTCACGAATGGTCTGCGCGCTGCTGGCCTGCAAATCGGCGCGGAACTGCTCACGCACTTCGGGCACTGTCTGCCCGCCGGCATGGAAGAAGATCGGCACCACGATATCCAGCAGCGGGTCGGGGAAGGCGCCGGCGGCGCTGGCCGCATCCAGCAAGCCGAAGTACTTCAGCCGGGTAGCCTCAGGTTCGGCGCCCAGGTAAGTGTCCATCAGCACCAGGCGGTCGACGCGTTCAGGGTGGTCGATAGCCAGCTGCGCGCCCCACATGCCGCCGACCGACAGGCCGACCAGGTGGCATTGCGGGATATCCAGCGCATCCAGCAGCGCCAGGTGCTGGCGGGCAAGCGCGGCCATGTCGGTGGTGCTGGCCGGTGGCGCGTCGGAATCACCATGGCCCCACAGCTCGGGCACGATCACCCGAAAGTGCTGCGACAGCGCCTCGATCTGCGGCTGCCACATGGCCGCCGACCACAGGTAGCTGTGGCCCAGCAGCACCGGGAAGCCCTGGCCCTGGTCGACGTAGCTCATGCGCGCGCCGTCGATTTCGATGAAGTGTTTTTGCATGGGGTCTATCTCTTGAATGGCATGACAAATTCAGTTGCCGTGGCAGGGCCCTGTGGGAGCGGGTTTACCCGCGAACAAGGGCGAAGCCCTTGCCATGCGCAGAGAACCGCGCAGGCTTCTTCGCGGTGGTCCGGCACTCCGGTGAACCCGCTCCCACAGGGGGCGATGTGCCTGACGCTCATCGCCCAGGCACCAACCGCAACGTGCTCTGCGCCGGGATCACTCCCATGCGCGCCTTGTGGTAGCGCCCCTCGATGTAGTCCTCGGCCTGGTCGGCATAGTGCGCATCGAACGGCACGCCGCTTTGCCCCACCGGGTTGATGGTCAGCGCAGCGCCGGCATCGGCGAAGTCGATCAGGCGGCGGGTCGAAGGCCCATAGGTCACCGGCCACGGCGCCGGGCCGATTTTCGCCGAGAGGTTGTTGGGCACCTCGTGGCTGCCGGGGGCGGGGAAGGGGCCGACATTGAACAGCAGGTTCAGCGGCTTCTGCACCCCCAGCGGGTGGTTGTGGGTGAGGGTATGGGCCTTGCCCCACTGCCAGCTGGCCGGGTCCTGGCCGAAGGTCTTGCGCAGGTGCTCAAGGCTGCGCTGCCAGGCCTGGTACACGATGGCGGTGCGGTCGGTGTGTTCGTTGCTGCCGCGCTGGCGCCACCAGGGCGAGGCGGGGTCGGCGGCCAGGCGCGGCAGCGCGGCATCGATGGCGCGGGTGCTGAGCAGCACCGGGAACCAGGTGTCGCCCAACTCGTCGTGCAAGGCGGCGTAGGCCAGCTCATAAAGGAACTGGTTGAACAGCGTGGCGCTGGTGGAATCCACCGGGTAATCGCCGCGCCAGGCGGCCAGTTGTTCCACCAGTTCTTTCTCTTCATCGCCCTGGGCCACGTTGCGCAGGGTGCCGAGCAGTGGCGCCAGGGTGCGCGGGCCGTAGTCGTTGCTGGTGTCCAGCTGCAGGGCCTGGCTGTTCTGGGTGTCCCACTTGATGTCCGGGTTGCTCAGGTGGCGGTCGAGTTGGCGGCCACGGTCGGCCAGGTTGTAGTAACCGGGCACCGGCACCACGGCAGGCGGCTGGTAGTTGGCCGAGACGATGTAGCCGCTGGCCGGGTTCTCTTGCTGCGGGTTGACGCTGAACGGGTAGAAACCGGGCTTGGCGGCCTGGCCGGTGCTGCCATCGAGGATGAACGCCGGGTTGACCCCGTCGGGGCGGATCGGCAGGCGCGCCGCCGCCCACCAGCCGATATCACCACGGGCGTTGGCCCATACCAGGTTCAAGCCGGGCGCCTGCACCTTGGCGGCGGCCTCACGCATCTTGTCCAGCGTGTCGGCGCGGTTGATCTGGTAGAAGCCTTCGAGGATCGGGTTGTCGGTTTCGAGGAACGCCCACCACATGGCGATCGGCGTGGGGCCGGCAGTATCGCCCAGCACCTTGTTGACGATGGGCCCGTGGGGCGAGCGCTGCAGGGTGATGGTGGCGGGTTTTTCACCCTTGATGGCGACAGTCTGCTCGGTCTTTTCCAATGTTTGCCAGCGGCCATCGACCATCACCTGTTCGGGGTTGGCCGGGTTGGTCTTTTCGGCGATCAGGTCGAGGTCGTCGTTCTGGAACATGGTCAGGCTCCAGCCGAAGTCGCGGTTGTGCCCCAGCAGCGCGAACGGGTTGAGCCCCTGGAAGTAGCCATACAGGTTGAAACCCGGCGCCGACAGCTCGGCCTCGTACCACACCGCCGGCACGGCAAAGCCGATATGCGGGTCGCCTGCCAGCAGCGGGCGGCCGCTGCGGGTACGGTTGCCGGCCACGGCCCAGGCGTTGCTGCCCTCGAACTGCGGGATGCCGGCATCGCCCAGGGCGTCGTGGCTCAGCTTGGCCAACTGTTCCAGGCTGCGCCAGTCGGCGGCGGCCAGGGGCGTGGCCAGGGCGCCGCCGGGTTGCCAGTCGAGGTCGAAGATTTTCAGGTACTCGGGGCCGAGCTGGTCGCGGATGTAGGTGAGCGCAGGCTCGGTACGGAACGCCGCTGCGAAGCTGTAGGCCAGGTAGCCGGCGATGCTCAGGGTGTCCTCGGCGGTGAACGGGCGCGGGGTGATGCCCAGCAGGTCGAACTCCATGGGCTTGGGGTGGCCGGCCTGCCATTGGTTGACGCCGTCCAGGTAGGCCTGCAGGGCCTGCCAGGCCGGGGACTGGTGGTCGATGCGCTTGACCATCAATGCTGCCTGCTCGCGAATGCGCAGGCTGCGGAACAGGGTGTCGGTGGGCAGCAGCTTTTCGCCCAGCACTTCGGCCAGCTCGCCGCGGGCCAGGCGGCGCATGATCTCCATCTGGAACAGGCGGTCCTGGGCGTGTACGTAACCCAGGGCGCGGTACAGGTCGGGCTCGTTCTGCGCCTGCAGGTGCGGCACGCCGCGGGCATCGAAGCGTGCGCTGACCGGTGCCTGCAGCCCGGCCAGGGCCACCTCGCCGTCACGCACGGGCTGCTTGCCCTGCACGTACCAGTAACCGGTGCCGGCGGCGGCAACGGCAATCACCACGGCCAGCAGGGTCAGGCTGCGCTTCATCGAGACTCCTTGTGCACTCGAGCGAAATTTTGTGGTCCGATCATCGGCGTATTCGCGCACTGAGCATAGCCCCCAACAAGGAGTTTCCATGGCCCTCAGCGAAAAACAGAAAATGCTGGCCGGCCAGCTCTACCACGCCGGCTGCCCGGAACTGCAGGTGGAGCAGGTCGCCAACAAGCACTGGATGCACCGCTACAACACCAGCGTCGAGCTGCTCAACCAGGCGCGCCACGGGCTGTTGACCGAGCACTTCGCAAGTGTTGGCGAGGGCGTGGTGATCCGCCCGCCGTTTTATTGCGACTACGGCTACAACATCAGCGTGGGCGCCAACACCTTCATGAACTTCAACTGCGTGATCCTCGACGTGCTGCCGGTGCGCATTGGCGCCGACTGCCAGATCGGGCCGGCGGTGCAGATCTATACCGCCGACCACCCGCTGGACCCTGAGCTGCGCCGCAGCGGGCTGGAAAGCGGGCGGCCGGTGAGCATCGGCGACAACGTGTGGATTGGCGGCGGGGCGATCATCCTGCCGGGGGTGAGCATTGGCGACAACGCGGTGGTCGGCGCTGGCAGCGTGGTCACCCGTGACGTGCCGGCGGGCGCGGTGGTGGTGGGCAACCCGGCGCGGGTGCGTCAGCCGGCCCAGGGGCAGTAGCAGCCCACCGCCAGGGTGTTGGAGGCCTGCACCCGGCGCCCTTGCTGCAGGGCTTTGAGGATCGGTTCGATGAAGCTGTTGCTTGAATTGCACACCGCCCCTTCGCTATAGGGGCCGAAGTAGGCCAGTTGGCCGTCATGGTCCCAGATCGCCACGGCGGGGGTGGCGGGCAGGTGCTCGCTGCCGGGCAGGCTGGCCAGGGGCTTGAGGGCATCGAGGCTGGCCGGCAGTTGGCCATGGCTGCCGGGCTTTTGCAGTACATGGAAGCTCACCCCCAGCGGGGCGAACTGCGCCACCAGCTCGCCCAGGTGCTGCTGGTTGCCGACGTTGCACGGGCAGGCCGGGTCCCAGAAGTGCACCACACGGATCGGCCCGGGGCCGGCGAGCTCGGGCGGCAGGTGCAGCTGGCTGCCGTCGAACAGCGTGGCCTGGTTGTCGAAGGGGCGCAGGTAGCGGGCCTGGAAGCTGTCGTAGGCCCACCACAGCGCGGCGACGCAGAGCAGGGTGGCTATGGCGGTGATGAGTGTTCGGGTTGGCATGGTCAGCCTGAGAAACCTGGGGTGGGCATGGAACCCTGTGGGAGCGGGTTTACCCGCGAATGCGATGGCGCGGCCACTGACGCATTCGCGGGTAAACCCGCTCCTACAGGGCCCGTGCCGGCCGTTGAATGGTGTTGCAGCTTGCCACGGCATCGCCCAGACCTGAATATCCCAGATCAATACCCGCTGCGTTTCTGGATCTACCCGATGCCTGTCACCTTCCACCCCGACCTGCTGCGCGCCAGCCTTTCACCCCTTGTCGAACGCCAGCCGTTGCCTGCCCAGGGCCACGACTATCAGCGTTTCTACGGCCTCGACCTGCCGGCGCATAGCTGGCTGGGCGGCTTCCAGGCAGCCGGGTTCGACCTGGTGGGGCAGGTGTGGCTGCCCGAGCAGCCGGTGGCGACGCTATTTCTGCTGCACGGTTACTACGACCACATGGGCCTGTATCGCCATGTGATCGAGTGGGCGTTGGCCCGGGGCTATGCGGTGATCAGCTGCGACCTGCCCGGGCATGGGCTTTCCAGCGGCGAGCGGGCCAGCATCGAGGACTTCGGCTTGTACCAGCAGACCCTCGACGCCTTGTTCAATCAGGCGCGGCTGCTCGATTTGCCGCGCCCCTGGCACCTGTTTGGCCAGAGCACTGGCGGCGCGATCGTCATCGACCACCTGCTGCACTGCGACGGGCAAAGCCCGGCCGACGGCCAGGTGATCCTGCTGGCGCCGCTGGTACGCCCGCGGGCCTGGCACTGGTCGAAGCTCAGCTATTGCGTGTTGCGCCACTTCGTCAACGGCATCGAGCGGCGTTTCAGCGAGAACACCAACGACCCGGCGTTTCTGGCGTTTCTCGAAGCCGACCCGCTGCAACCACGGCGCCTGCCCACCGCCTGGGTGGGGGCCTTGCTGAAGTGGGTGCGGCGTATCGAGGTGGCGCCGCGCAGTACGCGGCAACTGCTGATTGTGCAGGGCGAGGCGGACGGCACGGTGGACTGGCCGTACAACCTGCAGGTGCTCAAGGCCAAGTTCGCCGAGCCGCAGATTCTCATGCTGCCCGAAGCCCGGCACCACCTGGCCAACGAGCTGCCGGGCATCCGCCAGCGTTATTTCGACTTCATCGGCCAGCGCCTGGGCTGATCAGTTCAGGTCCGACGCCTGCTGGCCGACTGCAAGGGCTGCGCGCACGGCGGCCACGGCAGCCTTGTAGTAGGCCTGGCCTTCGGGCGATTCGGCGAAGGTCGAAAATTCTTCCAGCTCGGCGTCCGACAGGTCGCGGTAGACATACAGCAAGGTGTTGTTCAGGTCTTCGCCCACCTGGTTCATCAGGCGCTGGCGCTGGCCGTCGAGCAGGCCCTGGGCCTGGCCGCCGCCGAACAGGCCGGGGATCATCGAGCTGAGGCTGTCGGCGGCAACGCCAGCGATGGCCAGGCTGACCTCGGCGCCGGCCTCGCGGGCCGGCAGGGCCTGGGCCAGGTGGCCGACGATCAGCAGGCGGTTGTCGCTGGCCTGCATCTTCGGCAGGCCCTTGGCGTTTTTGGCCAGTTGGTCTTTACGCGTGGCCAGCAGCTCGGCCGCCACCACCTTGCGCCCCAGCGGCGACTGGAAAAACGCCAATGCCGGGGCGGGGTTCTGCAGGGTGCTGCGCAGCTGCGCCTGGGCGCGCTTGTCCATGGCCTGGGCCTGGAAGCGCTGGTTGCTGTTGTTGACCAGCGCCTGGTAAACCGCAGGCGGCAGGCTGTTGCGGTAGCGCTGCTGGGCGGCGCTCACGGCATCGTTGAAATGGGCGCGCTGGTCGGGCCAGCCGGCGGCCTTGTACAGCTGATCGAGGTTGTCTGCCCAGACAGGCATGGTGCAGATCATCAGCAGAAGCAGGGAAAACAGACGGCGCATTCAGGACTCCTGTCGGCAGGCCGCTATTGTCCGTGGCGTGGCGGGGCTTTGTCGAGACGCACGCGGCGCTTCCTGACCAAGTGGCGCTGTGCGTGCGCAGGCCGAATGGCTATGATGCGCCATGCACACTCCTCTCGAACATTCACTGCTGTCGGCGATCGTCGACGACCTGGCCACCCGTGGCTGGTCGCAGCAAACCCTGTTTTTGCCCGACGCACTGTCGCGGGCACTCGCGGCCGAGTGCCGGCGCCGCTACGCCGAAGGCGAGCTGAACCCTGCCGGGGTGGGCCGTGGCACCGCGCAAGAAGTGCGCGAAGCCATTCGTGGCGACCAGATCCAGTGGCTCGACCCGGGCGAGTCGGCGCCGTGCGACCAGTATCTGGGCGCCATGGACAGCCTGCGCCAGGCGATCAACCAGGGCTTGTTCCTGGGCCTGGAGGATTTCGAGTGCCACTTCGCCCTGTACCCGCCGGGGGCCTTCTACCGTCGTCACCTCGACCGCTTTCGCGATGACGACCGGCGCATGGTCTCGGCGGTGTATTACCTGAACGAAAACTGGCAACCCGCGGACGGCGGCCAGCTGCGCATGTTCCTCGAGGGCGAGCAGGTGCATGACGTGCAGCCGGTGGCCGGCACCCTGGTGGTGTTCCTGTCGGGTGATGTACCCCACGAAGTGCTGGCGGCCGGGCGTGAGCGGCTGTCGTTGACGGGTTGGTTCCGCCGGCGTGGCAATGACCCGTTCTGAGCTGCCCAAGGTTCTCGTCAGCGCCTGCCTGCTGGGCCAGCCGGTGCGCTACGACGGGCGCGCCAGTGGCCACCCTGATGTGCTGCAACGCTGGCAGGCCGAGGGCCGGGTGGTGCCGTTGTGCCCCGAGGTGGCCGGCGGCTTGCCGACGCCCCGGCCCCCGGCGGAAATCCCCGGCGGGCAGGGCAGCCAGGTGCTGGACGGGCAGGCACAGGTGATCACGGTCGGTGGTGAGGATGTCAGCGATGCTTTTTTGAGCGGTGCGCAACAGGCGCTGGCGCTGGTGCGTCGGCATGGCATTCGCGTGGCGGTGCTCAAGTCCGGCAGCCCTTCGTGCGGCAACCGGTTGACCTATGACGGCAGCTTCAGCGGTGTGAAGGTGGCGGGTGAAGGGGTGACTGCCGCGTTGCTGCGCCGCGAGGGGGTGCTGGTGTTCAGTGAGCTGGAGCTGGAAGAGGCCTCGCTGGCGTTGCTTGGCGCTTGAGTCTGAGCCGGCTCTGTCGATCGACTGTAGGAGCCGGCTTGCCGGCGATAGGGCCAGCCCAGGTAACATTTGGCACCGGCGTTGCCGGTGATCGCCGGCAAGCCGGCTCCTACATTGAGCTGGCGATGGGGCTGCCTCGGTTTCAGTGCCCTTCTGCAGCCTGCTGCGTCTGTCCCTTGAACCACTTCTGCTCCAGCGCCCCCAGCCGGCCATCGTCCTTGATTCGCTGCAGCGCATTGTTCAGCGCGCTTTCGAAGGCCGGGTTGTCCTTCTGGAACGGGATCACCAGCTTCTCGTTGCCAAAGGGCTTGCTGGTGGTCAGCGGCGAGTCGGCGGCCTGTTCGCTGCTGCGTTTGTCGACCGTGATGTCGTAGGTGCCGCTTTCAACGCCGGTCAGTACTTCGGCGGCTGCGGTTTCGATGAACTCGGCGCGCAAGTCCAGCTCTTTGGCCAGGGCTTGGCCCAGTTCGATATCGAAGCCAGTCAGTTGCTCGTTTTCTTTGAACGAATACGGCGAGTTGTCGGTTTGCACGGCAATGCGCAATTCCCCGCGGTCGTTGATTTCGTCGATCAGTTCGGCCTGGGCCAGCGGGCTGACAAGTACGGCCAGCAGTACGCCAATGGTCAAACGCATGGGTGCCCCTTTTCTTTTTTGGCAGATGAATTTCATTCGCCGGGGGTTTCTCCCCGCCCCGGTCGAACGCAGCCTATGACCCTGCAAGGCCGCTTATGTTTAACCGAAACGCAAATATTTCTGCAGCGGCTTTTGAACCTCTGGTGCTGTGGCTGGACTATGGTGAACTACCGCACGACTTCGTTTAAGTCATAGCGCTCTATTGAAGTGAATCACAGGAGAAGTGAATGAAAAGCCTATTTTCGCGTGCTGCCGTCGCCGGTCTGTTGATGGGAGCCTCGGTATTGGCCAGTGCAGCGGATGCATTGAAGAGCCAGGAACCCCCGAAAGACGCCAAGGTGTTCATCGTTTCCCCCGCCGATGGCGCCACGGTCGACAAGACCTTCACCGTCAAGTTCGGCATCGAGGGCATGGGCTTGAAGCCTGCCGGTGACCAAACCCCGCACACCGGCCACCACCACCTGCTGGTGGACGTGGACAAAGCCCCGGTGGCCGACATGCCGCTGCCCACCAGCCTGATGCCCGAGAGCGGCGTGGCCCTGCCGGCCGGCCCGCAGGTGCTGCATTTTGGCAAGGCGCAAACCGAGGCCACCATTACCCTGACGCCGGGCAAGCACACCCTGCAGCTGGTGCTGGGTGACCAGTATCACGTGCCGTTCAAGCCGAGCGTCGAGTCGAAGAAGATTACGGTCGAGGTGAAGTAAGCGTTGGGTTCTTCGCGGGTAAACCCGCTCCCACAGGTACTGCACAACCTTGTCATGTTGTGATGCCCTGTGGGAGCGGGTTTACCCGCGAAGCAGGCGACACCAATCTTGCAGGCAAAAAAAGGGAGGCCACCAGGGCCTCCCTTTTCATGCCGCAATCACGCTCAGAACAGTACGCGCGAGCGGATGGTGCCCTTTACGTGCTGCAGCTTCTCTTGCGCCAGGTCCGAGTACTCGGCATCCACGTCGATCACCACGTAGCCGACTTTCTCGTCGGTCTGCAGGAACTGGCCGGAGATGTTGATACCGTTTTCGGCGAAGACCTTGTTGATCTCGCTGAGCACGCCCGGGATGTTTTCGTGGATGTGCAGCAGGCGGTGCTTGCCCGGGTGCGCCGGCAGGGCCACTTCAGGGAAGTTGACCGACGACACCGAGGTACCGTTGTCGCTGTACTTGACCAGCTTCTCGGCCACTTCCAGGCCGATGTTGGCCTGGGCTTCGGCGGTGGAACCACCGATGTGCGGGGTCAGGATCACGTTGTCCAGGCCACGCAGCGGGCTTTCGAACTCTTCGTCGTTGGAGCGCGGCTCCACCGGGAACACGTCGATGGCGGCGCCGATCAGGTGCTTGTCCTTGATCGCGGCGGCCAGGTGGTCCAGTTCGACCACGGTGCCACGGGCGGCGTTGATCAGGATCGAGCCCTTCTTCATCGCGCGGATTTCCTTCTCGCCGATCATCCACTGGGTGGATGGCAGCTCGGGAACGTGCAGCGACACGATGTCGGCCAGGCCCAGCAGCTCGTTCAGGTTGGTCACCTGAGTGGCGTTGCCCAGCGGCAGCTTGGTCAGCGGGTCGTAGAAGTACACCTGCATGCCCACGCTTTCAGCCAGTACCGACAGCTGGGTGCCGATCGAGCCGTAGCCGACGATGCCCAGTTTCTTGCCACGGATCTCGAACGAGTTGGCCGCGCTCTTGATCCAGCCGCCACGGTGGCAGGAAGCGTTTTTCTCGGGGATGCCGCGCAGCAGCAGGATGGCCTCGGCCAGCACCAGTTCGGCTACCGAACGGGTGTTGGAGTACGGGGCGTTGAACACGGCGATGCCGCGCTCGCGGGCCGCGCCCAGGTCCACCTGGTTGGTGCCGATGCAGAAACAGCCCACCGCGACCAGTTTCTTCGCGCAGTCAAAGACCTCTTCGGTCAGTTGGGTGCGCGAGCGGATGCCGATGAAGTGGGCATCTGCGATCTTTTCCTTCAGTTCGGCATCTGGCAGCGAGCCCGTGAGGTACTCGATGTTGGTGTAGCCGGCAGCCTTGAGGGTGTCCACGGCATTTTGGTGGACGCCTTCGAGAAGAAGGAACCTGATCTTGCTCTTGTCGAGAGAAGTCTTGCTCATCTGCTTAAACCTGTATCCCGGAGAAAAATGGCGAGGGGGTGAAGCGGCGCGGCATCGGCATTAGCACGAACAGCGGGGGCGCCATGCTACCATACGCGACACTTACTGAGCTGTTTCAGACAGTGAGACGAATTCAGGCTCACTATGAATTAGTTGAGAGTTCCCGCGATGACCGAGCGTGCATTACTGGATGAACTGAGTGCCCTTGTCGACCCCGGCAAGCTGCTGACCGACCCGGCTTCGCTGGAGGCCTACGGCAAGGACTGGACCAAGCACTACCCGCCGGCACCCAGCGCCATCGTGCTGCCCAAGACCGTCGAGCAGGTACAGGCCATCGTCCGCTGGGCCAACACTCACAAGGTTGCACTGGTGCCCTCCGGCGGGCGTACCGGGCTTTCCGGTGCAGCGGTGGCAGCCAACGGTGAAGTGGTCGTGGCCTTCGACTACATGAACCAGATTCTCGATTTCAACGAATTCGACCGCACGGTGGTCTGCCAGCCCGGGGTCATCACCCGCCAGCTGCAGCAGTTTGCCGAAGACCACGGCCTTTATTACCCGGTGGACTTCGCCTCCAGCGGCTCCAGCCAGATTGGCGGTAATATCGGCACCAATGCCGGCGGCATCAAGGTGATCCGCTACGGCATGACCCGCAACTGGGTGGCCGGGCTCAAGGTGGTCACCGGCAAGGGTGAGCTGCTGGAGCTGAACAAGGACCTGATCAAGAACGCCACCGGCTACGACCTGCGCCAGCTGTTCATCGGCGCCGAAGGCACGCTGGGTTTTGTGGTCGAGGCCACCATGCGCCTGGACCGCACGCCGCGCAACCTCACCGCCATGGTGCTCGGTACCCCGGACTTCGACGCGATCATGCCGGTGCTGCACGCCTTCCAGGGCAAGCTCGACCTCACCGCGTTCGAGTTCTTTTCCGACAAGGGCCTGGCGAAGATCATGGCCCGGGGCGACGTGCCCGCGCCGTTTGCCACCGACTGCCCGTTCTATGCGCTGCTGGAGTTCGAAGCCAGTACGCAAGAGGTCGCCGAGCAGGCCCTGGCCACCTTCGAGCACTGTGTGGAGCAGGGCTGGGTGCTGGACGGGGTGATGAGCCAGAGCGAGACGCAGCTGAAAAACCTGTGGAAGCTGCGCGAGTACCTGTCCGAAACCATCTCCCACTGGACCCCGTACAAGAACGACATTTCGGTCACCGTGTCGAAAGTGCCGGCCTTCCTGCGCGATATCGACGCTATCGTCGGCGAACACTACCCCGACTACGAAGTGGTCTGGTACGGCCACATTGGCGACGGCAACCTGCACCTGAACATCCTCAAGCCCGAGCACATGGGCAAGGACGAGTTCTTTGCCTCGTGCGCCAAGGTCAATAAATGGGTGTTCGAGATCGTCCAGCGCTACAACGGCTCGATCTCGGCCGAGCATGGCGTGGGCATGACCAAGCGCGACTACCTGGGTTACAGCCGCTCGCCTGAAGAAATCGCCTGCATGAAGGCGATAAAGGCCGTCTTCGACCCTAACGGCATCATGAATCCGGGTAAGATCTTCGCTCCCGAATAAAAGCAGTATTCACAGGAGTCGGCCATGAGTTACCAGCACCAGTACGTAGACGGTACCCGCATCCACTTCCCGCTGGGCAAGGTGGTATGCATCGGTCGCAACTATGCCGAACATGCCAAGGAACTGAACAACCCGATCCCCGCCGAGCCGCTGCTGTTCATCAAGCCGGGCAGCTGCGTGGTGCCGCTGGAAGGCGGCTTCAAGATCCCGACCGACCGTGGCTCGGTGCATTACGAAGCCGAAATCGCCGTGCTGCTGGGCAAGCCGCTGTCGACCAAACCGACCGAGGAAGAAGTGCTGGACGCGATTTCCGGCTACGCCCCGGCGCTGGACCTGACCCTGCGCGACCTGCAGAGCAAATTGAAGGAAAAGGGCCTGCCGTGGGAGCTGTGCAAAAGCTTCGACGGTGCCTGCGTGCTGCCGCCGTTCGTGTCGGCCGCCTCGTTCGAAGATGTCACCGACATTCCGGTGCGCCTGAGCATCAACGGCGAAGTACGCCAGGACGGCAACAGCGCGATGATGCTCAACCCCATCGTGCCGATCATCCAGTACATGGCCGCGTGCTTCTCGCTGCAGGCGGGCGATGTGATCCTCACCGGCACCCCGGCCGGGGTGGGCCCGTTCAACGTCGGTGACGAGCTGGTGCTGGAACTTCCGGGCGTCTGCCGGTTCGAAAGCCGCGTGCTCTGATCCTGAAGCGGCGATGGCCTTGCAGCCATCGCCGTGCCGCCGCGCTGGCGGCATTTGCCGTTTTTTTCACAAATGATTCGGATAATGCGCAACTCTGTGCCCATTCGCCGACGTTAGGCTTTTTAGGAAAAGTCGCCGAGCGGCGATCAGGCAAGGCGAAAACAGGCGAGGAAGCGGAGTTTGCTGGTTGCAAATGAGCATTCCGAGCCTGTTTTCAACGCAGCATGAT
>NZ_JBJDNC010000029.1:0-89669 GCF_044900265.1 Pseudomonas sp. NPDC089406
GCCGGCAAGCCGGCTCCTACAGGTACGGCACTGGCCTGAAGCTTATGCAATCCCTGTGGGAGCAACTGTCTTGCTCAATTTCTAAAAGCTGGCGCGATCCCTGTAGGAGCCGGCTTGCCGGCGATGAGGCCGGTACAGAAAAAATATTTTCACCGACCTGAGCCATTTCCCCAGCCTCGCGTGACAGAGAAGGCAGAACCCTTCTCACAGGACCACCGCACCATGCTTCTGCGCCCCAGCCCCCTCGCCTGCGCCCTGCTGCTCGTCGCCCCGTTCGCCATCGCCGAGCAACGCGCCTACCACATCGCCCCCGGCAACCTCGAACAGGCCCTGAACCAGTTCGGCCGCGAAAGCGGTGCGCTGATCTCGTTCGGTTCGAACGTCACGCAAGGCCTGAGCAGCCCGGGCCTGGACGGCCAGTACGACACCGCGCAAGGTCTCGACGCCCTGCTGCGCGGCAGTGGCCTGCAGGCGCGCCAGGAGGCCGACAATGCCTACAGCCTGCAACCGCAGCAGGTGCCGGCAGCGGGCGCAGCCGTGGAGCTGGGCGCCTCGACGGTGGTCGGCGACTGGCTGGGCGAAGCGCGCCAGGACAACGTCTTCGAGCACCCCGGTGCCCGTGACGTGGTACGTCGCGAGGAGTTCGAGCGCAGCGGCGCCAGCACCGCCCGCGAAGTGCTCAACCGCATCCCCGGGGTCAACGCCCCCGACAACAACGGCACCGGCAGCCACGACCTGGCGCTGAACTTCGGCATCCGCGGCCTCAACCCGCGCCTGGCCTCGCGCTCCACGGTGCTGATGGACGGCATCCCGGTGCCCTTCGCACCTTACGGCCAGCCGCAACTGTCGCTGGCACCTATCAGCATGGGCAACATGGATGCGGTGGACGTGGTGCGCGGCGGCGGCGCGGTGCGCTACGGCCCGCAGAACGTCGGCGGCATCGTCAACTTCGTCACCCGCGCCATCCCGGAACAAGCAACGTTCAAGGCGGCGATGCAAAACCAGATCAGCCCGTCGTCCAGCCACGACGGTTTCAAGAACAGCGCCAACCTGCTGGTGGGCGGCACCAACGCCAACGGCCTGGGCGGTGCCCTGCTGTATTCCGGAGTGCGCGGCGGCGACTGGCGCGAGCACAGCGACACGCAGATCGACGACCTGATCCTCAAGGGCAAGCTGCAACTGGACGAGGCCAACAGCCTGCACGCCATGGCCCAGTACTACGAGGGCGAGGCCGAGATGCCCGGCGGCCTGAGCAGCGCCGATTTCGACGCCGACCCGTACCAGTCGACGCGCCTGAAGGACAAGTTCTGGGGCCGCCGCACGCTGTTCAACTTCGGCTACGACTACAAGCAGGACGACCGCCAGTTCAGCGTCAACAGCTTCTTCACCAAGACCCTGCGCAGCGGCTACCTCGACCAGGGCAACTTCGTCTCGCTGTCGCCGCGCGAGTACTGGGTGCGCGGCATCGAGACCCGCTTCTCGCAGGGCCTGGCCCTGGGCGACAGCTGGCACGAGCTGGGGGTGGGCTACCGCTACGTCAACGAAGCCGGCCACGAACTGCGCTTCCGGGAGCCGACCAGCGCCGACGTACTGCCCACCACCAACAGCCGCAACGACCGCGACACCCGTGGCAGCACCGAAGCCCACGCCATCTACCTGGACGACCGCATCGACATCGGCCGCTGGACCATCACCCCGGGCGTGCGCTACGAGATGATCGACTCCGAGCAGAGCAACAAGCTCAACGGCCAGCGCTACCAGGGCAGCTACAACACCGCGCTGCCGGCACTGAACGTGATGTACCACCTGACCGACAGCTGGAACCTGTACGCCAACACCGAGGGTTCGTTCGGCAGTGTGCAGTACAGCCAGATGCCCAACCGGGTCAGCAGCGGCGAGGTGAAACCCGAGAAAGCACGCACCTGGGAAGTCGGCACCCGCTACGACAATGGCGACCTGCAAGCGGAGATCGGCGCGTTTCTGATCAATTTCGACAACCAGTACGAAAGCAACCAGACCAACGATTCGGTGATCGCCCGCGGCGAAACCCGCCACCAGGGTATCGAGACCAGCCTGCGCTACGCCCTCGACGGCCTGAGCCCGGCGCTGGCCGGGTTCGATGTGCATGCAAGCTACGCCTTCGTCGATGCCACCATCCGCGAGGACGGGCCGAACAAGGGCAACCAGGTGCCGTTCTCGTCGCGCCACAAGGGCGCCTTGGGTGTGGGTTACACCGAGGGCCCATGGCAGTTGAACCTGGACAGCAGCTTCCAGAGCAGCCAGTACGCCGACAACGCCAACACCGGCACCGAAAGCGCCGACGGCAGCACCGGGCGTATCCCCGGCTACATGCTGGTGAGCACCCGCGCCGGCTATGATTTCGGGCCGCAGCTGTCCAACCTGAAAGTGGCGGTGGGGGTGAAGAACCTGTTCAACCGCGAGTACTACACCCGCTCGTTCGACGACAACAACAAGGGCAAGTACGTGGGTGAGCCGCGGACCTTGTATGTGCAGACTTCGGTGGAGTTCTGACGACTGAGCAATGGCTTGGCGGAAGCGGGATTGTCTCGCGAGGGATGGCACCGGCTGCGCCGGTGTTCGCGGGCAAGCCCGCTCCCACAGGTACTGTGCCTGATCCAGGCTGTTCACAATCCTGTGGGAGCGGGCTTGCCCGCGAAGCAGGCGACGCGATGCCAGGGGTAATGTCCGATACCCGGCTTGGCTGAAAAAATTATTTTCAAATTGGGCTTGAATTCGTTCTCCAGTTGCCTGACCTTAGAGTCAAGAGGCGCACAAAGACCAACGCCCTCAAAGGCTTGGCAGCGCTTTCTGTGAGCAAGCTGAATAAGGATTGAAGTCATGCAAATCCAGGTCAACAGCAGCAATCAGATCCAGGGCAACGTCCGCTTGAACGAGTGGGTCCGCAGTACTCTGCAGAGCAACCTCGAACGTTACGAGGACGACCTCACCCGCATCGAAGTGCATTTGCGCGACGAAAACGGCGCCAAGCCCGGCACCCATGACAAACGCTGCCAAATGGAAGCGCGCCCCAAAGGCCACCAGCCGATTTCCGTGACCCACAGCGCAGGCTCCCTGGACCAGGCCGTCGATGGCGCGGCCAGCAAGCTCAACCACGCACTGGAGCATTTCTACGGCAAACTGCGCAGCAAGCGCGGGGGGCTGGAGCTGAGTGACCCGGACGCCTGACCCGTCAGCCACACACAACAACGCCCGGGCTTGCGCCGGGCGTTTTCGTTTTCACCGATCAGCGGGCCTGAACCAACCCCGCCCTGCCCCGGTCAACCCCTGCAGTCATTCATTGCAGACAGCGACCATGAACAACCCCTTCGAGCACATCAGCGCCGCCTTCGCCCCCGAATACCGGGTAAACCTGAGCATCGAACGCCTGGACGGCAGCATCATGTTGACCCTCTCCGATGACAGCGGCGTGGTGGCCAAGCGCCTGATCAGCCAAGCCCAACGCAACGACCCGGTGCGCCTGCAGCGGGTCATCGACAGCATCCGCCTGGGGCTGGCCATCGAGCTGGGGCAAAACCCGCTGGAGGTGCTTGCCGCATTGACCGGCGAAGCTCGCCGTCCGTGGCGAGTAGCCATTTGAAGCGTCGCTGCCGCATGTTCAACGCATCAGCAAGGTGCCAATGAAACGCTCCACGTCGGGCAGGCGGACGCCTTGCAGACGCAAGCCAGGGTCGAAGGTGTCAGGCTGGCTGAATATACCGCTAAGCCCTTGATCGTAGGTCGGCTCCTCGCCTTGCACCAAGTGCTCGAACACCTCGTCCACCAATGAGCGCGATGAGACCACTTGTTCATCGATCAGGTCGACGACCTGGGTGATGAACACCTCTTCTGGGGTGACCCCGAACATCATGCAAGCCTGCGCCAGGTATGCGTACACAGATTCAGCATCGAGATGCATACGGTTCTCCTATCGGCCAGCCGAGCTCGCGACTCAGGTCGCGACAGATAACCCGCTGCCGACAGGCATTCAAACGCCTGCGAGGCGTTCATGAGCCGTACATAGTTATTTGCCGTCCTCGACTTCCTTGCCGTTGGCGTCCAGCACCTTGGTGGACGGGTAGCGGTAGGATGCGTAGCGCACCACCAGGATGGAGAAGGCCAACAGCAGGATGCCGCCGCACACGTACAGCAGGCCGGCATCCGGCGCCTTGTGGTGCGACACGTCGCCGATCAGCAGGCGGGTCAGCGCGGTGATGGCCACGTACAGCAAGAAGCGGATGGGCATGTGGTTGGTCTTGAAGTAGATCCCCACCATCGCCCCCAGCTCCAGGTAGATGAACAGCAGCAGGATGTCATCGACGCTCACCCCGCCCTTGCCCAGCATGTCGATGAAGGTGGCCACCGCCGCGTAGGCGGTGATTGCGCCGATACCGAACAACGCCAGGTAGTGGAACGCCTCCACGCACAGGTTGCCCAGCGAGTCGGCCGAGCCGTGCAGGCCCTTGCGCAGTTTGTCTGCCCATTTGTTGTTCACGATGTTCGATTCCCCGATAAGACAGAAGGATGATGGATGGCGCGCATGACGCTTGTGCCATGCAGTTAAAGGGCCATGCCCCCTGCCTTGGAAGGTGGCCGATTGCCGCAGGGCACCTGTGGGCTAGGCTGTTTTTCTGTGCAAAGGGCCATCATGGTGGTTGCAGGCAGGTGGCCTGCCCCTGTACTGTATGCGCATACAGTAAAATCCCAACCAGCTAAAAGGCACAGAGGTGATGAATGGCCGTCGAAGTGGTGTACCGCAGCAGCCGCGACCCGGAGCGCTTGTTCATGGATAAGGCCGAAGCAGACCGTCACGACAAGATGCTCGAACTCGCCGAGCGCCTGGCCGAAGTGCTGCAAAAGGCCGTGCCGTCGCTGAGCGAAAAGCAGGTCGAGGAAGCCGGCATCTATATGGCCAAGAACCGCGATGTGTTCGCCCGTGCGTTCAAGAGCCAGCCAGATGCGCTGTCTGAATTGCTGGAAGGCGGGGAAGCCGAGTAACAAGCATCGCGGGGCAAGCCCGCTCCCACAGGTATGCTGTGGGAGCGGGCTTGCCCCGCGATGGGTCATCCGCCATAGAGCATCCGCTCCGCCAACATCTGCGCTACCCGCGCCGGCGAGCGTTTTTCGGCCTGGGCGTGGGCAAACACTTCGGTCAACCGGGTGGGGATGCGCGCCAGGTGCGCGGTGATACTGCCCAGGTCCGCCCCGCGGTGGGTCAGCGCCACGTAGATCAGCCCGCCAGCATTGATCACGAAATCCGGGGCATACAAAATGCCGCGCTGCTCCAGTTGGTCAGCCACCTGCAAGGTGGTCAGCTGATGGTTCGCCGCCCCCGCCACCGCCGCGCAGCGCAGTTGCATAACCGTCTGCCCGTTGAGCACCGGCCCCACCCCGCAAGGGGCGAAGATATCGCACGGGGTGCTGGTCAATGCCTCGTTGACTACCGGGTGCGCCCCGAACTGTTCCACCGCCAGGCGCACCTTGCCTGGGTCCAGGTCACTGACCAGCAACTCGGCCCCGGCTGCGTGAAGTTGCTCGGCCAACGCATACCCCACATTGCCCAACCCCTGCACCGCCACCCGCAAGCCCTCCAGGTTGTCGCTGCCCAGCCGCGCCATTGACGTGGCGCGAATGCCGGCGAACACGCCCATGGCCGCATGGGGTGACGGGTCGCCCGAGGCGGTGGTGCTGGTGACGTGGGGGGTGGACTGGGCAATGCAGTCCATGTCCAGGGTCGAGGTGCCGCTGTCCACGGCGGTGATGAAACGCCCCTGCAAGCTGTCGACAAAGCGCCCGAAGGCCTCGAACAGCGCGGCGCGGTTTTCCACATGGGCGTTGCGCATGATCACCGCCTTGCCACCGCCCAGCGCCAACCCGGCAAGCGCAGCCTTGTAGCTCATGCCCTGAGCCAGGTGAATGGCATCGATCATCGCACTTTCGTCATTGGCGTAGGGCAGGTAGCGGCAGCCGCCCAAAGCCGGCCCCAGCTGTTCGCTGTGGATGGCCACTACCGCCTTCAACCCGGTGGGCGGGTCAATGAACAGGTGCAGTGACTGGGTGCGGGTACTTTGCATGAGCGCGAACATCGGCGGGCTCCCCGGCAGGTGCTGCATCCAGTATAGGCAGCAGCCCACAGCCCGCTGCACAGGCAGACCACTGGACGAAAAGCACTGCCAGGGCTAAAAGTACAAGCGTGATGGAGACCCGCCATGAATTCACGCCAAGCCTGCCTGGCCTGCCTGGAACGCGAGCCACCCGCCCTGCTGGAAGCCAGCCTGTGGATCGCTGCCGAGCATGACCGCAGCGTCGACCCGGCCACCTGCATGGCCCAGTTGCGCGACCTGCAACGCGACATCAGTACCCGCCTGCCGATGCTGCCGCTGAGCGAACTGGCCCAGCCGCTGCTGCGCCAGCTCAATGCCCTGGGTTTTCAGCAGGACGAATACCACCCGCTGCGCCCGCAGGCGGCGCTGATGGACAAGGTGCTGCAACGCCGCCGCGGCCAGCCGCTGCTGCTGGCGATACTCGCCCTGGACCAGGCCCAGCGCCTGTCGATTCCACTTGAAGGGGTCAACTTCCCCGGCCACTTTTTACTGCGCGTACCCGGCGCCGACCACCTGCTCGACCCCTGCGGCGGCCGCCGCCTGTACCCGGCCGACTGCCGCGAACTGCTGGCCCGCCAGTTTGGCCCGGACCTGCCCTTGACCGGCGAGCACATGCGCAGCGCAACGCCCCGGCAGATGCTTCAGCGCCTGTCGCGCAACCTGCGCCAGCTGCACAGCAGCAACGACAACGCCATGGCCGCGCTGGTGGATGCCGAACGGGTGATGCAGCTGGGGCCGGTGCAGGTCAGCGACTACCTGGCCCGGGCCACCCTGTACCAGCTGTTGGACTGCCCCCAGGCCGAACGCTTTGACCTGGAGCATGCCTTGCTGCTGACCGACGACCCGGTGCAACGCCTGAAACTCAGTGAACGCCTGGGCCAGCTACCGTCGGGCAAGCGTTCGATTCACTGAGGCGGGGTGTCCGGCTGGCGTGCCGGGTGGGCCTCGATGAAAGCTGGGTGTTGCGCGGCCAGGGCCGCTACCCGGCGAATGCGAGGGTAGGCGGCCAGGTCGATGTTGAAGCGCTCGGCCGCATACAGCTGCGGGATCAGGTACACATCCGCCAGCCCCGGCGCTGCGCCGAAGCAAAAGCCCTCATCACCAATCAACTGCTCCACCGCAGCCAGGCCCTGGCTGATCCAGTGGGCGATCCACTGGTTGACCTGGGTTTCGTCGTGCCCCAGCTGGCGCAGCTGGTTGAGTACGCTGACGTTGTGCAACGGGTGCACATCGCAACCAATGATTGCCGCCACACCACGTACCCGCGCCCGCGCCTCGGCCCCGTCGGGCAGCAGCGCAGGCTGTGGATAAGCCTCTTCCAGGTACTCGATGATCGCCGGCGATTGCAGCAGCAAGCTGCCGTCATCGGTGCGCAGGGCCGGCACCCGGCCCTGGGGGTTGAGGGCAAGATACGTCTCGCCGCGCTGCTCGCCCTTGAGCAGGTTGACCGGCACAGCCTGGCAACCCAGGCCCTTGAGCGCCAGGGCGATGCGAACCCGGTACGACGAGGTGGAGCGGTAGTAGGTGTAAAGCTGCATCGCCCTGCCCTCCTCAGTTGGCTGCGACTATGGTGCCGCGGCACTCGCCGAAGCCGATGCTGGCAACGCCCTCAGCCACGCAGCGGGCGCGCAGGATGATTTCGTCACCGTCCTCGAGGAACTTGCGCACCTCGCCGCTGGCCAGCTCCACCGGGTGCTTGCCGCCCTCGGTGATCTCCAGCAGGCTGCCGAACGAGCCCTCAGCCGGGCCAGACAAGGTGCCGGAACCAAACAGGTCGCCCGGTTGCAGCTGGCAGCCGTTGACGCTGTGGTGGGCGATCAGCTGGGCCACGGTCCAGTACATGTTCAGGGTGTTGCTCAGCGCCAGGCGCTGGGCCGGCAGGTTCTGCTCACGCATGTTCGCGGTCAGCAGCAGCACTTCCAGTTCGATGTCGAAGGCACCCTGGGCCTGGTCCTGCGCATTCAGCAGGTAGGGCAGCGGCTGCGGGTCGCCTGCCGGGCGGGCGGGCTGGGCGCGACGGAACGGTGCCAGCGCCTCGGCGGTGACCACCCAGGGCGACAGGCTGGTGATGAAGCTTTTGGACAGGAACGGGCCCAGCGGCTGGTATTCCCAGGCCTGGATATCCCGCGCCGACCAGTCGTTGAGCAGGCACAGGCCGGCCAGGTGCTGCTCGGCCTCGCCGATCGGGATCGCCTGGCCCATGGCATTGCCCTGGCCGATCCAGATGCCCAGTTCCAGCTCGTAGTCCAGCCGCGCGCAGGGGCCGAAGCTTGGTTCGGTTTGACCTGCCGGCAAGGTCTGGCCCTTGGGACGGATCACCTCGGTGCCCGAAGGGCGCAGGGTGGAGGCGCGGCCGTGGTAGCCGATGGGCACGTACTTGTAGTTGGGCAGCAGCGGGTTGTCGGGGCGGAACAGCTTGCCGACGTTGGTAGCGTGCTGGATACCCACGTAGAAGTCGGTGTAGTCACCGACCTTGGCTGGCAGGTGCATCTGGCACTCGCTGGCCGGGTACAGCGCCGCCTGCAGCGCAGCCTGATGCTCGCTGTCTTCGCCCAGCAGGGCCAGCAGGCGTTCACGCAAGGCCACCCGGGCCGGGCTGCCGAGGGCGAAGAAGGCGTTCAGCGCACCGCCCCGGGTGGCCTCGACGGCTGCCTTGGCGGCGCCATCGAACAGGCCGGCGGCCAGCACCGCCTCAAGGTCGAGGATGGCGTCACCGATGGCCACGCCGCAGCGCGGCGCCTGCGAGGGGCGGCTGAAAATGCCCAGCGGCAGGTTCTGCAACGGGAAGTCGCGGTGCCCGTTGGCGTGCTCGACCCAGCTGCGGGCATTGGCGGTGTGGTTCATCGGTTATCTCCGGTTCGGGTTGAAGGTGCTCGGCAGGGTGGCCCAGCAACTGTCGTAATCAGCCTGCAACTGCGGGCTTTCGAGGGCCTGCTGGCTCGGGCGCAGCACCTGGCTGGTCTCGAACATGAAGGCCATGGTGTTGTCGACCTTGTGCGGCGCAAGCTCGGCGGCAATGGCCTTGTCGCAGGTTTCGGCGTCGGGGCCGTGGGCGCTCATCACCCCGTGCAACGAGGCGCCGCCCGGCAGGAAGCCCTCGGCCTTGGCATCGTAGGCGCCGTGGATCAGGCCCATGAACTCGTTCATCAGGTTGCGGTGGAACCATGGCGGGCGGAAGGTGTTCTCGGCCACCATCCAGCGCGGCGGAAAGATCACGAAGTCCATGTTGGCCAGGCCATGCACGCTGGTGGGCGAGGTCAGCACGGTGAAGATCGACGGGTCGGGGTGGTCGAAGCTGACCGTGCCGAGGGTGTTGAAGCGGCGCAGGTCGTATTTGTAGGGCACGTTGCTGCCGTGCCAGGCCACCACGTCCAACGGCGAGTGGGCCAGCTCGCAGGCCCAGTGCTCGCCCAGGAACTTCTGCACCAGTTGCACCGGGCCGCTGGCCTCTTCATAGCAGGCCACCGGGCTGAGGAAGTCGCGCGGGTTGGCCAGGCCGTTGCTGCCGATCGGGCCCAGGTCGGGCAGGCGCAGCGGCGCGCCGTGGTTTTCGGCGATGTAGCCACGGGCCTGGCCGTCGGGCAGCTCGACACGGAACTTCATGCCCCGCGGGATCACCGCAATTTCCAGCGGCTCGACCTCCAGTACACCCAGCTCGGTGGCAATGCGCAGGCGGCCTTGTTCAGGCACCAGCAGCAGCTCGCCGTCGGCATTGAAGAACACCCGCTCCATGCTGCGGTTGGCGCGGTAGATGTACACGCTGACCCCGGCCGGTTTGTCTGCGGCGGCGTTGGCCACCATCGGCAACCAGCCGTCGATGAAGTCGGTGGGCTCGCTTGGCAGCGGCTGCGGGCTCCAGCGCAACCGGTTGGGGTTGATCGCCCCCAGCGCGCCGGCCAGCGGCTGGCGCTGGCAGCGTTCGAAGCGCGGGTGCAGGGCCGACGGGCGGATGCGGTACAGCCAGGTGCGGCGCAGCTCGCTGCGGGCCATGGTGAACGCGGTGCCCGAGAGCAGCTCGGCGTACAGCCCGTAGGGCGCTTTTTGCGGGGAATTCTGCCCCACCGGCAGGGCGCCGGGCAGGGCTTCGCTGGCGAATTCATTGCCGAAACCGCTCAGGTAGGCGAGTTCTGGGGCGGTGCTGCGGGTCATCGATGCCTCCGGGCTGCGGGGAGCTTTTACGGGCAGCTGGCTGCGGGGCCCGACCTGATGCAACCACTTGGCGGCAGGCTGGCAGCGCGTCTGCATTGTTTTTATCGTAATCAGATTACGAATAACGTAATTTGCTCCTGTGCAGGCGTCAAGCTATAAAGGCGCCACCTCGCAAAATCCGGACAGACACCCGCCCATGGCCAGAGCCAGCACCAGCGCCGACACCGGCAAACAGAAAGTCCGCTCGGCGGAAGTCGGCACCGATATCCTCAAGGCATTGGCCGAACTGTCGCCGTCCACCTCGCTTTCGCGCCTGGCCGAACACGTCGGCATGCCGGCAAGCAAGGTGCATCGCTATTTGCAGGCGCTGATCGCCAGCGGCTTCGCCGAGCAGGACCCGGCCACCAACCACTACGGCCTGGGCCGTGAGGCGTTGCGGGTGGGCATGGCGGCGCTGGGCAGCATCGATGTGCTGAAGGTGGCGGCGTTGCCGCTGTCGGAGCTGCGCGACGAGCTCAACGAAAGCTGCTTTATCGCCGTGTGGGGCAACCAGGGGGCGACCGTGGTGAGCATCGAGCCTGCGGTGCGGGCGGTGACGGTGGTGACCCAGATCGGTTCGGTGCTGCCGCTGCTCAGCTCGTCCACGGGGCTTGTGTTCGCCGCGCACCTGCCGGCGCGCGAAACCATCGAGCTGCGCGACCGCGAGCTGGTCGCCCTGGGCCAGACCGCAGACGATTACCTGCAGTTGCTGGAGCAGATCCGCCAGCGCGGCCTGCACCACGTGCATGGCTTGCTGATGCCGGGAGTGGATGCGCTGTCGGCGCCGGTGTTCAACGCCATGGGCCAGGTGGCTGCGGTGATGACCGTGGTCGGGCCGACTTCTATCTTCCATGCCGACGAACACGGCCCGGCCGCCAAGCGCTTGCTGGCCGCGGCCCGGTCGGTCAGCTGGCGGATGGGCTTCGCAGGCGACCGTTGAAAAGCCTTACAAAGCGTTACTCATGTTCAGCGGGTGATCTGGTTATAGTCCTGCCGCCACTTTTACCCGAAACGTAAAGGTGAATGTCAGAAGAGGCTATTTTTCCCACAGGATCAAGCGCTTATTCTGATCTCACTGGCCGGCACGAAGCGCTTCTCCCCCCCTGCACTTCGCGCCCGCCCAGGTTCACCGACGTTGATTTTGAAGCTCCTTGATCTAACGTCTCGATTGGCCGCTGCGTTTGCAGCGGCCTTTTTTATGCCTGTGAATAACTGCCTCGAATTGGCCCGTGCTTGTGGGGGGTTAACTGTCTCGCTCGATATTTCGAGGCTGGCGCGATCCCTGTAGGAGCGGCCTTGTGTCGCGATGGGCTGCAAAGCAGCCCCGGCAATTTCGAGTGATATACAGATATTGGGGCTGCTGCGCAGCCCATCGCGACACAAGGCCGCTCCTACAGGGATCGCGCCAGCTTGTAGAAAATGAGCAAGACAGTTGCCCGCACAGACTCCACGACCCCGCGCGCTCAATCCGCCGGGTACTTCTGCAAATTCGCCATCATCTGCTGCAACGCCTGCAAGCTGTCCTGCGGGTGCACGGCCCCATCGAAATCACCGATGCGCCCCCAGTTGTCGGCCACCTGCTCGGGGGTAAAGCCTTCGCGCGGGTCGAAGCCCACCCCCAGGCTGCGCTCCCAACGCAGCTTGCCGACCCAGCCACCGCCCACCTCGAACAGCTCGCCGCTGTCCTGGCACTGTTCACTGCCCAGGTACACCACCACCGGGCTGACCAGCTCGGGCTTGAGGCGCTCGAACACCTGCGGCGGGATCAGCCCCTCGGTCATGCGGGTGCCGCCGGTGGGGGCGATGGCGTTGACCAGGATGCCGTGCTTGCGGCCCTCGATGGCCAGGGTGCGGGTCAGCCCGTACAGGCCCAGCTTGGCCATGCCGTAGTTGGCCTGGCCAAAGTTGCCGTAGATGCCCGAGGTGGACGCGGTGAAGATCACCCGGCCCCAGTTCTGCGCCCGCAGGTGCGGCCAGGCGGCGTGGGTGACCTTGTAGGCGCCCTGCACATGCACCTGGTAGACCAGCTCCCAGTCGCTGCCGTCCATCTTGTGGAAGGTCTTGTCACGCAGAATGCCGGCGTTGTTCACCAGCACATCCACCCGGCCGAAGCTGTCCAGCGCCTGCTCGACGATACGCGCGCCGTCGGTGACCGAGTCGTGGTTGGCCACTGCGGTGCCGCCGGCGGCGCGGATTTCCTGCACCACGCGGTCGGCTGCCGACTGGTTGGCGCCTTCGCCATGGGTGGAGCCGCCCAGGTCGTTGACCACCACCCGCGCGCCGCGCGCGGCGAACAGCAGGGCATGGGCACGGCCGAGGCCGCCGCCGGCCCCCGTGACGATCACTACGCGGTCTTGCAGGTCGAGTGGCTGGCTCATGGGCAGGGCTCCAGGCGGGTCAAGGGATGCCCGGCAGTGTCCGCCAGCGCCAGGGCGCGGACAATCAAGCCCACCCAGGCGAATGCCGGGTGATAACGCAGCGCGATGATCGCCCGGTCAGGACCAGGCGACCTTCTGCGGAATGTAGGTCAGAGGCTGCTCACGAAAGGCCAGGTAATGGCGCAGCACCTGTACCGGCGCCTCGGTGTGCGGGTAATGGCCGATGCCCTGCAGGGCGACGGTGTCCGGGTCGGGCACCTCCTCCCGGTAACGCTGCAGCATGTGCGCCCCGGACAGCGGGTCGACCACCCCGTTGATGAAGCGCAGCGGCACACCGCCCTGGCGCAGGGCACCGCCCCAGCGTTCGCGCTGAGCGTAGCGCTCGGGCATGAAGTTGATCAGCTTGTGCAGGATGCGCGCGCCACGGTTGGCGACGATCAGGCTCCACAGGTCGTCCAGCGCGCTCTCGCTGGGGTGGGTGCAGGGCCCGTAGACCTGGCTGACGTTGCGCACCAGGTCGTCACGCCCGAACGAGCGCCCCACCAGCCAGCCGACGCGGCTGAGCAGCAGCTTCTGGATCAACAGCATGCGGCAGCTCTCGGGGAACAGCCCGCTGTTGAGAAACACGCAGCTGGCGATGTCGAGGCGCTGTTCGTGGTGCCGGGCCAGCAGCTCTTGAGCAACGCTGCCGCCGTAGTCGTGGGCCAGCAGGTGCACCGGCTGGTCGATCTTCAGGTGGGCCAGCAGCGCCTGCTGCAGGTCGGCCTGTTCGAGCAGGCTGTAGTCGTGGTCTGGAGGCTTGGCCGAATCGCCGAAGCCGAGCATGTCGCAGGCGACCACACGAAAGCGTTGGGTTAACGGTGCCCACAGGTAGTGCCAATCCCAGCTGGCGGTGGGGAAACCGTGAAGCAATAGCAGAGGCTCTCCATGCCCTGCTGTCCAGTAACGGATGCTCTGGCCCCGGAAGGTGAAACCCTGGCTCCGGGTGCGCCAGACGCACAATGGAATTTCAGCCAGTGGCATCAGGGTCTTCCCGGTGTGTAAGTGTCGGAATAGGGCAAGGCTGCGTTCATTGCAGGTTCACCTCGGCACATGCATGTGCTCTCTATGTCGAGGCTCAGTGTAGGAGGCAATACCAAGGTATTAAGTCGCCTTGGCAGCCAGCCTGATGACCGAGCGAGCCTGTGGCACGAACGGTCACACCAGCATCACCAACAAGGGCGCGGCGAACAGGTTGAGCAGGCCGGTCAGCACCATTACCAGGCCTGCCACCGAGCCCTCTTCGCGGCCCACTTCGCGGGCCCGGCTGACACCGGCGCCGTGGGCGCCGACACCGAACAGTGCGCCGCGGGCCAGCGGCGTGCGCAGTGGCAGCCAGCGCAGCAGGATGCCGCCGAACATCGCACCAAGCACGCCGGTGAACATCACGAACACCGCGGTGAGCTCCGGCACCCCGCCCAGGTCCTGGGCCACCGGCATGGCGAAGGGGGTGGTGATCGAGCGCGGCAGCAGCGACAGGCTCACCGACTCGTCCAGCGCAAGGCCATGGGCCAGCGCCCAGGAGCTGCCGATCGACGCCACGCTACCGGCCAGCATGCCCACCAGCAGCGCCGGCCAGTGCCGCGCCAGCAAGGCGCGCTGCTGCCAGATGGGCACCGCGAACGCCACCGTCACCGGGCCCAGCACGCCCATCAGCCAGTGGGTGTTGCGGGCGTACTCGGCGTAGGCGGTGTGCAGCGGCACCGCCACCGCCAGCAGCAGCGCCGGCACCAGTATCAGCGGCGACAGCAGGTAGCGCCCGGTGCGCCGGTACAGCCAGCGGCTGCCCAGGTAGGCGGCCAGGGTGAAGGCCAGCCAGAACAGCGACATGGGCTCAAGGTTCATGGCGCAGCCTCCAGCGGCACACCGCTTCCACGGTGATGGCGGTGACCAGCATCACCAGCAGTGTGCTCACGGCGATCACCAGCAGGATGCGCCAGCCTTCGCTGCGCAGCAGGCTGCCGTAGTCCAGCAGGCTCATCAGCGCGGGGATGAAAAACAGCAGCATCTCGGCCATCAGCCAGCCGGCGCCCAGTTGCAGAGCGGCGGGCTTGAGCAGGCCGGTGGCGAACAGCAGCAGCAACAGGGCCAGGCCCATCACGCCGCCTGGGATCGGCCAGCCGAGCCAGGCGGCGAGCTGGCCGCCGATCAGAAACAGGGCGAGCAGCACCGCAAGCTCAAGCAGCAGACGCAGGGTTTTCTTCAGTAATGCAGGGTTCATGGCGGGGGTTCCTCGACAACATGGCCATTGTAAAAGTCAGCCAGCCACGCCAGAAGCGAATTGTTAGACTTGCGGCCATTCCAATATGGAATTCAAGGCATGGACTTCAAACAACTGCGCAGCTTTATCGAAGTGGTGCACAAGGGCGGCTTCACCCAGGCCGCCGGCACCTTGCACATCAGCCAGTCGGCGGTCAGCAAGCAGGTCGCCCAGCTGGAACAGAGCATCGGCCAGCCGCTGCTCGAGCGCCACGGCTCGCAACTGCACCTGACCGCCGCCGGGCGCATCGTGCTGGAGCGTGGCGAGGTGCTGCTGCGTCAGCGCCAGGAGCTGCTGAACGAGCTCGACGACCTGGGCCAGATGGCCCGTGGCGAGCTGCGCCTGGGCTTGCCGCTGCTGGGCAGCGATGCGCTGTTTGCCGGGTTGTTCGCCGAGTACCGGCGGCGCTACCCGAACATCCACATTCAGTTGCTCGAAGGTGGCAGCCGCATGGTCGAGCAGGCGGTCAACAGTGGCGAGTTGGAGCTGGGCGGCAGCCTGACGCCGAGCGACCCGGCGTTCGACTACCAGCCGTTTTGCAACGAGCCGCTGGATGCCCTGCTGCCGGCCGATCACCCGTTGGCCGGGTTGACCGAGGTGGCGCTGGCGCAGTTGGCCGAGACGCCGTTTCTGCTGTACCAGCGCAGCTTCGTGCTCAATGACCGGTTGCTCAGCGCCTGCCAGCAGGAAGGCTTTACCCCCAAAGAAGGCGGGCGCAGCGGGCAGGCGGACTTTTTGGCGGCGCTGGTGGCCGCCGGGCAAGGGGTGGTGCTGCTGCCGGCCATTGTCGCGCGGGCGCTGGAGCGGCCGGGGGTGGTGCGGCTGCCGTTGCGCGCGCCGGATTACCTGCGCTGGGACATTGCGTTCATCTGGCGGCGCGGGGCGTACCTGTCGCGGGCGGCGCAGGCGTGGTTGGCGTTGTTGCGTGAGCGGGGTTGAAGGGCGGGTCTGCTGTACCGGCCCTATCGCCGGCAAGCCGGCTCCTATGGAACAAATCACAACTCGTTGATTTAACGAAGATTCTGTGGGAGCGGCTTTAGCCGCGAACACCGGCGAAGCCGGTGCCATCTACCGCGGCGCCTGCTTCGCGGCTAAAGCCGCTCCCACAGGGACTGCATAAACTTCACGCCAGCGCCGTACCTGTAGGAGCCGGCTTGCCGGCGATAGGGCCAGAGCAGGCAAAATCAGCCCTTCAGGGCTTGCGCAAACTCGGCCAACCAAGGCTCGGCATCGGTTTCGGGGGTGACGGTTTCGCTGGCGTCCAGGCGTAGCATCGGCAGCACCTCGTTCACGCCCAGCTCGGCGAACAGCTCGCGCAGTTGCTCGCCACCGCCGCAATACGTGTCGCCATAGCTCGAATCGCCTAGGCCGATCACCGCACCCGGCAGGCCGCGCCAGGCTGCCGGCAGGGTGTCGCGAATGCTGCTGTACAGCGGCATCAGGCTGTCGGGCAGCTCGCCCATGCCGGTGGTCGAGGTCACTGCCAGCAGCGCCTGCGGGGCGAAGCCTTCGAGGTCCTGCAGGGTGGCGCGGGCGGCGTGCCAGGCTTCGAAGCCGGCGGCCTTGAGCAGCGACTCGGCGTGGCGGGCAACTTCTTCGGCGGTGCCATATACGGAGCCGGAAATAATGGCGACTTTCATCGGGTAAGCGTTCCGAAACTGAGTGAAAACGTAGGATACTAGCACCCAACAGTGGCAAAAGGCCGCCTGCGCCAAAAGTCACAAGCCTGGCAGCTGTTTGCGACAGCCCGTCGCCCGATCCGACCAATGACCTGAACCAAGCGCATTCGCCGCGGTCAATCGCCGTGAAGCAATCGCCATTTTCGATCGCCACCGAGTTCGACCATGCAAGCAGACGCCCTCCTCTCCCAGGACGAGCTGGACTTCATCCAGGACATGCAGCACATCCCCCAGCTGAACCTGGCCGACCCCATGTCGAGCCTGCTGGTCAATGGCGACCGTCGGCTGAAGGACTTGCTCACCCGCCTGGTGGCCAACGAGCAGGTAACCTTGCAGGCGAACTTCAACAACCAGCAGATCAGCTTTCCGCTGCAACTGGTCGAAGACGAATTCCATTCCATGCACCTGCAACTGGGCGCACCGGACATCTACGAAGACGGCCCGATGCTGCGGCCCTGGCGCCTCTCGTTGGATCAGCCGGCCCCGCTGCTGGACGACCACCACCAACCCAGCCAGCTGTGGGTGCGCGATATTTCGTTCAAGGGCGTGCTGCTGGAAATCCGCGGCCTGCCCGAAGCGCCGACGCACTTCGACCTGCATTTTGCCCCCGAAGGCATCCCGGCCATCGGCCTGAGCGGCGTGCTGCAACGGCGCATCGGCCCGGACCTGGCCGCCTACGACCTGACCCGCAGCCCCGCCGAAGAGATCGAGCGGCTGCGCGAGTACATTCTGCAAGCGCATCGCCAGGCGCACCCTGAGCTGCATGCGCAGGTTGCGGTCTGACCGCATCCAAATCCCTGTAGGAGCCGGCTTGCCGGCGATCACCGGCGCAGCCGGTGCCATCCTTCGAGGGCCCTATCGCCGGCAAGCCGGCTCCTACAGGGGGTCAGCGCACAGCCGCCGGCATCAAATCGCGGGGCAAGCCCGCCCCCACGCAAACCTCCCCTTGCCTGTAACCGCTTTTCAGCGATAATCCGCGCCCGATTCTTGCAAGCAAGCCTGCGCCGCCCACCACCCCGGGCCGCACGCCATAGGGGCCGGCTACCCGCCAGCCCCGCCGCCAGGAGATACACGATGTCTACCCACCCCGTCACCTTGATGGTGTCGCGCCGCGCCGCCCACGGCCGCTACCAGGACCTGCTGGCCTGGCTGCACGAAGGCGAGCAGCTGGCCACCGACTTCACCGGCTACCTCGGCTCGGGCATCCTCGCCCCACCCGCCGAAAGCGACGAATTCCAGATCATCTTCCGCTTCACCAACGCGCAGACCATGCACGCCTGGGAACATTCGGCCTCGCGCCGGGCCTGGTTGCAACGTGGCGACGGCCTGTTCGAACGCCCCGTCGAGGCGCGCGTGAGTGGCATCGATGACTGGTTCGGCACCCATACGGTGCAAAAGCCGCCACGCTGGAAGCAGGCCACGGCCATCTGGCTGGCGTTCTTCCCGGTGTCGCTGTTGTTCAACGCGCTGTTCGGCCACTGGCTGGGCTACCTCGACCTGCTGCCCCGCGTGCTGCTGAGCACCCTGGCTCTGACGCCGCTGATGGTGTACCTGTTCATCCCGCTGTCCACCCGCCTTCTGGCCGGCTGGCTCAACGCCACGCCCAAGGCCGGCACGGGCAGCGCCGCCGAGGCTCGCAAGGCTACCTAGTTCGGGTATGCTGGGGCATCCGCAAAAACCACAGACCGCCCCGAACATGAACAGCCCCATCCTCATCACCGGAGCCAGCCAGCGCGTCGGGCTGGCCCTGGCGCTGGAACTGGCGCAGGCCGGCCATACGGTGGTCAGCGCCAGCCGCCAGATCCATTCGCAAGCGGCCCATCCGAACATCCAGCAGTTCCAGGCCGACCTGACCGTGGCCGCCGAGCGCCAGGCACTGATCGACCACCTGCACAGCCACTACGACGGCCTGCGCGCGGTGATCCACAACGCCTCGCTGTGGCTGGACGACAACCTCGACAACCTCGAGACCATGTTCCGCCTGCACGTCGAGGCGCCCTACCACCTCAACCTCGCCCTTGGCGGCTTGCTGGGCAAGGTGGAGAAGGCCGACATCATCCACATCTGCGACGAAACCTCCTCGCGCGGCAGCAAGAGCCACATCGGCTACGCCGCCACCAAGGCGGCGCTGCAGAACATGGTGCTGTCGTTCGCCGAAAAGTACGCGCCGAGCGTGCGCGTCAACGGTATCCTGCCCGGCCTGCTGATCCTCAAGGAAGACGGCGACGAGCAGTACCGCCAGCAGACCTTGAAAAAAGCCCTGCTGGAATTCGAACCCGGCGCCCGACCGCTGATCGACGCCGTGCTGTTCTTGCTGCAAAGCCAGTACAGCACCGGCAGCCAGGTGGTCATCAACGGTGGCCGCCACTTGAAGAACCGCATGACCTGAGGCCCACCCATGACTGCGCAACAACAACTCGAACTCGAAGCCGCCGCGTTCCGGCGCCTGGTCGACCACCTGCAAAAGCGTACCGACGTGCAGAACATCGACCTGATGAACCTCTCCGGCTTTTGCCGCAACTGCCTGTCCAAGTGGTACAAGGCTGCCGCCGACGAGCGCCAGGTCGAGCTGACCCTGGATGACGCCCGCGAAGCGGTGTACGGCATGCCCTACGCCGAGTGGAAAGCCCAATACCAGAAAGAAGCCAGCGCCGAGCAACAGGCGGCGTTCGAACAAGGAAAACCCCGTGACTGATCTGAACACCCTGCGCAGCAGCCTGGCCAGCGGCGAACACCTGTTTGCCGACACCCTGGCGTTCATTGCCGAGCACTACAGCTACCAGCAACAAGCTTTCGACAACGGTGAGGTGCACAACGCCGCCGGGCAGAACGAAGGCTCGTGCAAGACCCTGGGCCTGGCCCTGCTCGAAGGTTTGAGCGACCAGGAAGCGCTGCTGGCCTTCGGCGAGCACTACCGCAGCGTGGTCGCCACCCCCGAGGGCAGCGACCATGGCAACATCCGTGCGCTGATCAAGCACGGGCTGGCGGGCGTCAAGTTCGCCGCCCAGCCATTGACCCGCAAGGGCTGACGTACGCCGGCTCCTATGGAACAAATCACAACTCGTTGATTTAACGAAGACTCTGTGGGAGCAACTGTCTTGTGCTGCCTGTTGCGGCCTCATCGCTGGCAAGCCAGCTCCTACAGAAGCTCATGCAATCCCTGTGGGAGCGGCTTTAGCCGCGAACACCGGCGAAGCCGGTGCCATCTAGCGCGGCGCCTGCTTCGCGGCTAAAGCCGCTCCCACAGGTGTCGCGGGCGCGCTTGCGGCCGCAGTTATCTGTGCGACAGCGCAGCCCGAAGGGCTGGGTGATCTCCTACAGGGAATGAGCACTCAGCTGATGACCCTGCCCGGCACCGGGTCGGCTAACTGCCCGGCCTGCAGCCAGCCCAGCGCAATCGGCCACAGGCTGTGGCGAAAGCGCTCGTGAAAGAACGCGAAGTGGCCAATCTCACCCACCGCAATATCCCCAGGCGCCACCCGCAGGTGGCGGCGTTCGCCAGCGTGCAGGTAAGCCAGCAGGCGCTCGGTGGCCGCCACGGTGCCGAACGGGTCGTCGGTCAGGCTCACCGCCAGCGTTGCCGCACGCACGTGGGAGAACGGCAGCGTTTGCAGTGAACGCCCGCTGGGGCGGTGCTCGTAGCGCGCCGTGGGCGTGCTCCAGTCATGCACCACGCCCGCCGGCGTGTCCTCCAGCCAGCCCAGGCGCTTGCCGGGGAAATAACCGAACAACCGGGTCAGCAGCGGCATCAGCACATGCCACTTGCCGTACAGCCGCCAGCGCTGCCCGGCGGCGTAGTCGCGCCAGTAGGCGAACTGCGCGCCCACCAGCACCGCATGGCGCACCTGCGCCGCCGACGGCGCCAGGCCCAGGGCCCAGCCGCCGAAGCTGTGGCCGACCACATGCACCGGCTGGCCGGGGTGCTCGGCAGCGGCCAGTTGCAACATGGCTTCGAAGTCCAGCCGCCCCCAGTCGCTCCACGAGGCCTGGAAGCCGCGCAAGGACGCCGGGCGCGATTCGCCGATGCCACGGTAGTCGTAGGTGAGCACGTCGAAGCCCTGGGCGAACAGGTAGTCGGCAAAGCGGGAGTAGTAACGGCAGCGCACCGAAGTGGCAGCATTGATGATCACCAGCGGGCGCTGGGAATCGGCGGCGTCATGGCGCCAGCGAAAACCGGCGAGGCGGTAGCCGTCGGCGGCGGTGTGGCTGAAGGGGGTGGGGCTGCTCATGGCGCGGCTCTTTGAGGTTGTGCGCCAAGCTTACAAAAAATGGTTGCCTGCACCAACGCAATCGCGGGGCAAGCCCGCTCCCACGCAGCCCGAAGAGCGGGCGTGGGAGCGGGCTTGCCCCGCGATGGTTGCAACGGCGATTACAGCTCGATGCAGTCGAACTTCACGTCGGTGGCCACGTCTTCGTCGTAGTTGACGTCAGCGCGCTCGAAGCCGAACAGGTTGAGGAACTGCTTCTTGTAACCGGCGTAGTCGGTCAGCTCGAACAGGTTCTCGGTGGTCACCTGCGGCCACATGGCCTTGCAGGCGTCCTGTACGTCGTCGCGCAGTTCCCAGTCGTCCAGGCGCAGGCGGGCTTTCTCGTCCACTTCGGCCGGGGCGCCGTCGGCGCGGTACATGCGCTCGCGGAACATGCGGTCGAGCTGGTCCTGGGTGCCTTCGTGGACGCCCTTCTCCTGCATGATCTTGAACACCATCGACAGGTACAACGGCATCACCGGGATGGCCGAGCTGGCCTGGGTGACCACCGACTTGAGCACCGCCACGTTGGCGCCGCCTTTCACTTCACCGGCCAGCTTCTTGTCAAGGCGCAGGGCGGTTTCGTCCAGGTCCTGCTTGGCCTGGCCCAGGGCGCCGTGCCAGTAGATCGGCCAGGTGATTTCGGTGCCGATGTAGCTGAAGGCCACGGTGCGCGCACCTTCGGCCAGCACGTCGGCGCCAGCCAGGGCGTCGATCCACAGCTGCCAGTCCTGGCCACCCATGACGGTGACGGTGTCGGCGATTTCCTGCTCGGTGGCCGGCTCGATGCTGGCCTCGATGATGGTGTCCTTGTTGGTGTCGATGGCGGTCGACTTGTACGGCTGGCCGATCGGCTTGAGCGCCGAACGGATCACTTCACCGGTCTGCGGCAGCTTGCGCACCGGCGAGGCCAGCGAGTAGATGACCAGGTCGACCTTGCCGCCCATTTCGTTCTTGATCAGCTCGATGACCTTGGCGCGGGCTTCGTCGGAGAAGGCGTCACCGTTGATCGACTTGCTGTACAGGCCTTCGGCCTTGGCGAACTTGTCGAAGGCCGCCGAGTTGTACCAGCCGGCGGTGCCGGCCTTGGTCTCGCTGCCCGGCTTTTCGAAGAACACGCCCAGGGTATCGGCCTTGAAGCCGAACGCTGCGGTGATGCGCGCTGCCAGGCCGTAGCCGCTGGAGGCACCGATCACCAGGACTTTCTTCGGACCATCCTCGCGCACGCCCAGCTTGCGGGTGGCTTCGATCTGGTCACGGACGTTGAGCTCGCAGCCCTTGGGGTGAGTCGTGGTGCAGATGAAACCGCGAACCTTGGGATGAATGATGGCCAATGTCTGTACCTCGTCAGGTTTAGGCTGAGCAAGCGCCCGAATAGAGGGCGTTTGCGTTTGATCTGGAGGGTGAGACTACCCCCGAACGTAATCCGACACATATTACGGGGTGAGGCCGGGGATGCAAAACCGCCCCACCCGGAATCACTGCCCTCTCGCTTGCCTGGCTGTGACTGCGCACGCTGCGCAACCACCCTGCAAGGAGACGCCCGATGATTCGCACCACCCTGCTGGCCGCCAGCCTGATACTCGCAAGCCACAATGCCCTGGCCCACCCCACGCGCCTGGCCAACGCGGTGGAATACGGTACCGCGCACTGCCTGAAGCCTGCGCAAGCCAGCGACACCACCGTTTGCGAGGTATCGGCCATGGTGCGGGTTGGCGATCGCCTGATCCTCGCCAACGACAAGCCGATCCCCGGCGGCTCGACGCTGTTCAGCCTGCCGCTGGAGAAGGACCGCATCGGCGAGGGGTCGCCGACCTATCTCAAAAGCCCGGCCATCGACCAGAGCCGCAAGCTCGAAGCCATGACCCTGACCCTCGACGGGCTGCATGTGATCGCCAGCACCGGGTTCAACCGGGTGGGCGACGAGCGCGATGCCAGTTCCGATGCCTACAGCACCCTGCTCTACTGGCCGGCCAACCAGCCGGAAAACGCCCGGGTGGTGGCCCCCTCGACCCGCCAGGGCATCACCAGCTCGCGCGCCCTGCGCGAGCAGATCGCCAGGGCTGTGGGGGCGCCGTTCTTCCAGGTCGAGGGGCTGTCGGTGGCACCGGGCAACCGTCTGCTGCTGGGTATCCGCAAGCAGGGGCAGGATTACCAAAGCGCCAGCGACGTGTTCAAGATCCTGGCGGCGCCGTTCAGCATCGATAAGGACATGCTGCGCCTGCAAGGCGATTTCGAGCTGTTGTTCGAATTCACCCCGCAAGTGCCCGGCGAAGGCAAGCCGCTGGGGCTGTCCTCGATCGAGTATGACCGTTTCAACCACGACGCCCTGCTGGCCCTGACCAGCTTCGAGGATGAAACCTCCATCGGCGGTTACCTGTGGTCGATCCCGATACAGCCGCTGCTGGCACGCAAGCCGGTCACCCCCGAACTGTTCGTCGATGGCATGGGCGCGCCGCTGCGTTTTGGCAACAAGCCGGAGGGGCTGGAAGTGCTGGACGCCTCGACCTTGCTGATCGTGCATGACGATGACCGTATGCAGGTAGGCAGCAGTGCCGACAGCCAGGCCAGCGGGCCGGATGAGTTTGCTTACAGTGCGGTGAAGTTCTGACAGTAGCCGCGATGGATGGCACGGGCCTGGCCCGTGCTCTCCCTGTAGGAGATTACCCAGCCTCTTTGGGCTGCGCTGCCACGCAGAGAACTGGTCTCGCAGATATACCGCGCCCCTGTGGGAAGCGGCCTTGTGTCGCGATGGGGCGCGAAGCGGCCCCAAGGTCTCGGCCTCATGCAAAATTGCCGGGGCTGCTGCGCAGCCCATCGCGACACAAGGCCGCTTCCCACAGAGACCTCGTTAAATCAATGAGTTGTAGTTTGGTCCACGAGAGCCGGCTTGCCGGCGATGAGGCCGCTACCCGCCCGCCAACGCCTCCTTCAACCACGCCAGAAACCCCTGCGCCAGCGGGTCAGCCTGGCTGTCGCGGTGCACCAGGCAACTCCAGGCCGGGCCGCGCACGCGCTGGGCCGACAGCGCCTGCAAACGCCCTTCGCCAACCAGCCGGCGCGCCAGCAACTGGCTGACCAGGGCAATGCCCAACCCCTCCCCCGCCGCATCCAGCAGCAGCCCCGGGTCAGAGAAATTCAGGCCCTTGCCCTGCTGGCCAACCGGTTCGCCGCCCTCCACCTGCCAATGGCTCCAGTCCATCTCCCGCTCGCCGTGCAGCGTGGTGCGCCCTTCAAGGGGCAGCGCCGGGTGGCAGGCCGGGTACAGCTGGTCCTGGTGCAGCACGCTGAAGCTGCATTCGGCCTGGGCGCCGATGTCGTCGCGGATCGCCAGGTCGATGGTTTCGCTGGCCATGTCCGGCACCTCGAAGCTGGTGAACAGCCACAGGTCGACCTCTGGGCAGCGCTGGTGAAAATCGGCCAGGCGCGGCAGCAGCCAGTGGCGGGCGAAGGCCGGCGTGGTGTTGACCACCAACTGGTTGGGCTTGCGGTACTGATCGAGCCGGCGGATGCCCACCGCCAACTGCTGCAGCAGGCTCTGGGTGGTGCTGAGCAGGTCGTGGCCGGCATCGGTGAGGCTGACGCTGCGCCCGCTGCGGTGGAACAGTGGTTGTTCCAGGTAGCTTTCCAGGCTGCGGATTTGCTGGCTGATGGCCGACTGGGTGAGGTTCAGGGCCTCGGCAGCCTTGTGGAAGCTGCCCAGGCGGGCGGCGGCTTCGAAGCCGCGCAGGGCGTTTAGCGGGGGCCAATGCTTGAGCATGCTGATAAACCTGACTAATCAAAAATCCGCTAAATCTATCGTTTGTCGCGCCCTGCAGCCAGCCATAACATGGGCATCAACACCCGCGACGGCGGGCTTCGTTGATAAAAATCCCTAATAGATCGGAGTTCTCTATGGACCTGTCCCACTACAGCGGCTGGCGCATGCCTGCCGAATGGGCCCGCCACGCCGCCACCTGGATGATCTGGCCGCACAACCAAGCGTTGTGGGAGTCGGGCTGGGGCGTGAGCCTGGCCGAGGTGCAGCGCGACTACGCCCGGGTGGCCAGCGCCATCGCCCGCTTTGAGCCGGTGAAGATGGTGGTCGACCCCAGTGCCGTGCAAAGCGCCCGCACCCTGTGCGGCGCCGGCATCGAGCTGGTGGAACTGGCCGTCGATGACAGCTGGTGCCGCGACAGCGGGCCAACCTTCCTCACCCACCCGCAGTTGGGCGTGGCGGGCCTGAGCTGGCGCTTCAATGCCTGGGGTGGCAAGTCCGAACACGCCAAGGACCGCAGCCTGGCCCGGCGCATCCTCGACGAGCTTGGCCTAGAAGGCCTGAGCACGCCGCTGTGCAACGAAGGCGGGGCCATCCACGTGGACGGCGAAGGCACGCTGATCACCACCGAGTCGGTGCTGCTTAACCCCAACCGCAACCCCGGCATCAGCAAGGCCGAGTTCGAAGACTGCTTCGCCCGCCTGCTGGGCATCCGCAAGACCATCTGGCTGCCGGGCGACCCGCAGTACGTCACCGGCGACATGACCGATGGCCACGTCGATGGCGTGTGTGCCTTCGCCCGCCCCGGCGTGCTGCTGGTGGACGCCACCCACGACCAGGGCTCGGTGTACGCCGAAGTGGCCCGGGAGAACCGCCGCGCACTGGAACTGGCCAGCGACGCCCAGGGCCGCAGGTTCGAACTGCTCGACCTGTACGAAGCCACGGCCGCAGTCGACACTGAAGCCGAGGTGTTCTGCGCCTCGTACACCAACTTCTACCTGGCCAACGGCGCGGTGATCATGCCGGCCTACGGCATCGACGCCGACCAGGCCGCCGCGCGCCAGCTGGCCCTGGCCTTCCCCGGCCGCGAGATCGTGCCGGTGCGCATCGACCATATCGCCCACGGCGGTGGCGGCATCCACTGCATCACCCAGCAGCAGCCGGCCTGGCCGCTGCAAGGGGCGCGGCCATGAGCATGCTGCGCATCGCCACCACGCAGATGGCCTGCAGCTGGGACCTGGCGGCCAACCTCGAACGCGCCGAACAGCTGGTGCGCCAGGCGGCCAGCCAGGGCGCCCAGGTGATCCTGCTGCAGGAACTGTTCGCCACCCCGTACTTCTGCATCGAGCAGTGCCACAGCCACCAGGCGCTGGCCGAGGATTACCACCACAGCCCGCTGCTGCGCCGCTTCGCAGCCCTGGCCAAAGAGCTCGGCGTGGTGCTGCCGCTGAGCTGGTACGAACGGGCCGGCAACGCCTTTTTCAACTCGCTGAGCGTGGCCGACGCCGACGGCCAGCTGTTGGGGGTGTACCGCAAGAGCCATATCCCCAACGCCATCGGCTACCAGGAGAAGGAGTACTTCAGCCCCGGCGACACCGGTTTCAAGGTGTGGGACACCGCCTTCGGCCGCCTGGGCATCGGCATCTGCTGGGACCAGTGGTTCCCCGAGACCGCACGCTGCCTGGCGCTGATGGGCGCCGAGGTGCTGTTGTTCCCCACTGCCATCGGCAGCGAGCCCGGCGCCGCCGGGCTGGACTCGCGCGACCACTGGCAGATGGCGATGCGCGGCCACGCCGCCGCCAACCTGCTGCCGGTGGTGGCCGCCAACCGTGTCGGTGAAGAAGTGGCCCGCAGCGACGGGCAAGTGTCGATGCGCTTTTACGGCTCGTCGTTCATCAGCGACCACAAGGGCGCGCTGCTGGCCGAGGCCGACCGCAGCAGCAGCGGCGTCTGGCTGCACGACCTGGACCTTGCGCAGATGCGCGAAGACCGCCTGAGCTGGGGCATCTACCGCGACCGCCGCCCCGACCTGTACGCACCGTTGCTGACCCTGGACGGCCGTACCCAACCTGCTGCGAGGGCCTGAGCATGCCACGCCGTTCATTGCATTCGCTTGCCCTGGGCGCCCTGCTGGCCTGCACAGGCCTCGCCCAGGCCGAACAGGAGCCGCTGCGCCTGTACAACTGGGCCGACTACTTTGCCGAGGACACCCTCAAGCGCTTTACCGCCGAAACCGGCATCCCGGTGATCTACGACGTGATGGATGGCAGCGAGGTGCTCGAAGCCAAGCTGATGTCCGGGCGCAGCGGCTACGACCTGGTGTTCCCTGGTGACACCGTGGCCGAGCGGCTGATGCGCGCCGGCAGCCTGCAGCCGCTGGACCGCACGCAACTGACCGCACTGGACGACATCGAGCCGGGCCTGCGCGCCTTGCACGAGCGTTACCCCAAGGCCAGCAAGGCTACCGTGCCCTACACCTGGGGCACCATCGGCCTGACCATGGATGTGCAAAAGATCCGCCAGCGCCTGCCCGACGCGCCGCTGGACAGCCTCGACTTGCTGTTCAAGCCGGAACTTGCCGCCAGGTTCGCCGACTGCGGCATCTCGATGATCGACTCGCCCGACGAGGTGCTGGCGGTGGTGCTGCACTATCTGGGCCGCGAGCCGCGCAGCGCCAAGCCCGACGACCTGGCCGCCGCCAGCGCGCTGCTCAAGGGCATCCGCCCTTACGTGCGCAAGTTGCAGTCACAACCGGTGACCGAGCTGGTCAACGGCAACACCTGCCTGTCGTTGGGCTACAGCGGTGACGTGATCCAGGCCCAGCGCGGCGCCGAGGCTGCCGGCAAGGCCATCGACCTGCAATACCGCGTGCCCCGCGAAGGCACCACGGTGTGGATGGACACCATGGCCATCCCCGCCGACGCCAAGCACCCCGAGTACGCCTATCGTTTCATCAACTTCGTGATGCGCCCGGAAAACATGGCCGCCATCAGCAACGCCACCGGCTACCCCACCGCCAGCGCCAAGGCGCGGCCGATGGTCGAGGCGCGGCTGCGTGACAACCCGGACATCTACCTCGATGCCGCCAGTTATGCCCGGCTGATCACAGGCCAGGACATCCCCCAGGCCGACATGCGTGCGCGCATGCGCGTCTGGACCCGCTTCAAGACTGCACAGGACTGAGCCCATGCCCACCCGTCGAACCTTTTTGCAACTGTCCATGGCCGCCGGCGTGGGTGCCGGCCTCGGCCTGCCCCTGGGCATGGCCCGCGCTGGCGCTGGCGAGCGCTGGTTCATGCCCGACGAGGGCGAGCCACAGCACTGCGCGTACCTGGCTTTCGGCGCCCAGGACGCCATCTGGGAAGACTTCACCGCCGATGTACAGGCCGCGCTCGGGCGCATTGCCCGGGCCATTGCCGTCTACCAGCCGGTGACCGTGTTCTGCCGCGCCAGCGAGCGCGAGCTTGCCGAACATGCCTGCGGCGCCCACAACATCACCTATGTCGAAACTGCGCTGGACGATATCTGGATGCGCGACATCGGCGCCAACCTGGTGCTGGACGACGACGGCGCCCTGGGTGCGGTGGATTTCAACTTCAACGGCTGGGGCAACAAGCAGCGCCACCGCCAGGACGCCAAGCTGGCCGCCACCATGGCCCGCCTGGCCGGCGCGCAGTACCAGCGCAGCGAGCTGGTGGGCGAAGGCGGCGGCATCGAGGTGGACGGCCACGGCACCGGGATCATGACCGAGAGCTGCTGGGTCAACGGCAACCGCAACCCCGGCTGGAGCAAGGCCGAAGTCGAGGCCGAGCTGAAGGCACGCCTTGGCCTGCGCAAGATCATCTGGTTGCCAGGTATCAAGGGCCAGGACATCACCGATGCCCATGTCGACTTTTATGCGCGCTTCGCAGGCCCCGGCGTTGTGGTGGCCAACCTGGACAACGACCCGCGTTCCTATGACCACGCGGTGACCCGCCGGCACCTGGAGATACTGCAGAACGCCACCGATGCCGACGGGCGCAAGTTGCAGGTGCACACGCTGTCGCCACCGCTCAAGCCGCGGCGCAGCAAGTTCAGCCAGGGCAACGACGACTTTGCGGCGGGGTATATCAATTACTTCGTCATCAATGGCGCGGTGATTGCGCCGCAGTTTGGCGATGCCGAGGCCGATGAGAAGGCGCGGGCGTTGCTGGTAAAGCTGTACCCGGGGCGCGAGGTGGTGCAGCTGGAGATCGATGCCATCGCGGCCGGGGGCGGCGGGATTCATTGCGTGACCCACCAGCGGCCGGCGGTGTAGGGGGGCTGCTTTGCAGCCCTTTCGCGACACAAGGCCGCTCCTACAGGTTACGCGTCAGGCCGAGCATCACGCGCCCCCTGTAGGAGCGGCCTTGTGTCGCGAAAGGGCCGCAACGCGGCCCCCGACAATCTACAGCCTTACCCCCCACACCCCGCCCGGCGCCCCTCGCCCAACCACGCACTCAACTGCACCGGCGCCAGATGCACCAACCCTTCTGCGGTCTCGCACACCGGCTGGATGTAGTTGTCGCTGAACAACAGCTTGCCGTGCACAAAATGCTCGTCCTTGCGCAGGTTGGGGTTGTCGATGCGCGTCCCCAGCCGCGCCGCCAGCCACTTGCCGATCTCGTAATGGCTCACCCAACGCTCCGCCGCCAGCAGGTCCATGGCCGGGCCCGGCGCGTCGCGGCTGAGCACGATCACCGGCACGTCACTGACCTCGGGCACCAGGTCGTTGTGGCCCCACTTGCCGTCCTCGCCCAGGCGCTGGCCATGGTCACCGGTAATCACCAGGTAGCGCTCGCCCTCCAGGCGGTCGAAACGGGCGATCACCTCTTCCAGCAGGCCATCCAGATAATGGATGGAGTTGTCGTAGGCGTTGGCCTGGCCCTCGGGGCCGCGGTCCGGCCAGGGCACCTGGCCCGGTTGGTGGGTGTAGTTCTGCGCATAGGGCAAATGCGCGGTGCGCAGGTTGAGCACCACGAAGTTGCGCGCCGCGAAGCGCTGCTGGTCGAGGATCTCCAGCAGGGCGTGGTCCTGGCGCTTGAGAAAGCGCAAAGGGTGGTCCTCGCGGGTAATCGACACATCCAGGTGGCGGCTGCCCAAATGCGCCAGCAGGCGCGACTCCTGGGACGAGATCCAGTGGGTGCGCATGCCGGCCTGGCGGGCAAAGCGGAACAGGTTGACCTGGCCCTCGCGCAGCAGGTGGTCCTGGCCCGGCTCGCGGATCGGGTTGAGCAGGTAAGGCAGGCTCACGTCGGTGGCCACCCCGGCCGACACGCCGGGGCGCACCAGGGCGCTGGGGTGGCTGGCCAGGTACTGCTGCAGGCGTGGGGTGGTCTGCCGGGCGTAGCCGTATACGCCCATGCGCTCGCTGCGCAGCGAGTCGGCCACCACCAGCCACACATGCTGCGCAGTGCTGGGGATGGTGCTGAGCCGGTACGGCGCGAACGGCGCCTCGGGCAGCGCCTGCTGCGGGCTGAACGCCAGGCGCACGGCCCAGGCCGAAAACGCATTGAGGCTGTTGTGCAGGCCGCTGCGGGTGGGGCCGGGGGTGAACGAGTCGAGGTTGCGGTAGGTGGCGCGGTAGGGCTTGGCCAGCAGCACCACGGCAATCAGCACCAACGCCCAGCGGCTGGCCGGCAGTGCCACCCGCCCGGGCAAGTACCAGTGCAGGGCAATCAACACCGCATACGGCAGCACTACGCTCAGGCCCGCCGTCCAGTGCGCACCCAGGCTGTGCCGGGCGGTCTGCCCCACCTCGCCCGGCTCACGCAGCAGGCTGTGGATATCGATGGCGCTCAGCGGCTCGCCGAAGAAACTGATATTGGCCAGTTGCAGCAGTTGCATGGCGGCGAACAGCAGCAGGATCGCCACCACCACCGCCCGCAGGTTGCACAGCCACAACGCCAGGCAAAACGCCCACAGCCCGGCGACCCAGCCGGCTTCAAGCTCGGCGCGGTTGTTGCCGGTAAACAGTTGCTGGATGAAGTCATCGGCCAGCAGCAACAGGCAGCTCAGGCTGGCCAGGGCGCACAGGCGCAGCCAAGCCGCGCCGCGCTCGGGGCGCGGGCGCAGGGTGAGGGACAGCAGCATGGGGAGCTCTCGGGGGTCAGGGTTCGTCGCGGTGGCGGCGCCGGCCGGTGATCATCGACAGCGGCAGGTTCTCGCCCATGCGCAGGCTCTCCACCAGGGCCGCCACTACATGCACGCACACCAGCGCCAACAGGCTGTCGGCCAGCAGGCTGTGCAGGTCCATCGGCCAATCGGCGCCCCACAAGGCGTCGACTTCTTCGGCCAGAAAGCCGGTCAGGCCCAAGCCGCCGATGCAGGTGAGCATCAGCAGCATCACCAGGGCGCCGACAGGCGAATGGCCGAGGCGGTGGTACGGGCGGTTGTGCAACAGCGCGCGGATATGGGCGCCAAGGCGCGCAGGGGTCGGCCAGAAGTCGGCCCAGCGCGCGCTGCGCGGGCCGGCGAAGCCCCACAGCACACGCACCGCCAGGCAGCCGACAGCGTAGTAGCCCAGCCACTGGTGCCAGCTCTCGCCTTCTTCGTTGATGAAGTAGTTGGCGACGAACACGCCGGCGAACGACCAGTGGCACAGCCTTAGCAGCGGGTCCCACAGGCGTACCGTGGCGCCGGTCATCAGTCTTCGATCTCGGTCTTCACTGCCTTGCCGCTGACCGGGTCGTGGTAGATCTCGACCTTGCGGCCGTCCTTGTCGAAGCCGTAGATCTCGTAGCAATTACCCTTGGTGACCTTGAACTTGTTGATCTTGTAACCCTGCTCCTTGAGCTGGGCCTGGAACTTGTCCGGGTCCTGCCAGGTGCTCTTGTCGGCGGTGGTGCACTGGGTGGCGGCGAAGGCGCTGGTGCTACCCAGCAAAAGGGCTAAGGCAAGGAGTGTACGCATGGCAATGATCTCCGGTTGGAAGGTGTGGACCCGCACGATGCGCTACCAGGCTTAATGCCAGCTTAGTAGGTCATGACTAGTTACATTTCATTGGGCGACAGGCTGCAGGCAGGCCCCATCATGGCGCCTTCGACGGGAGGCCCTTGCATGCGTGTACTGCTGGTGGAAGACGATCAGGCCCTGGCCCAGGGCATCCGCACCGCCTTGCGCGGCGAGGGCTACACCCTGGACTGGCTGGCCGACGGCCTGGAGGCGCAGCGCGCGCTCAACGACGAGACCTTCGACCTGGTGCTGCTCGACCTCGGCCTGCCCCGCTGCGACGGCCTCGACCTGTTGCGCACCCTGCGCGCCAGCGCCCAGGGCGATGTGCCGGTGCTGGTACTGACCGCCCGTGACGCCACCCGCGACCGTATTCAGGGCCTGGATGCCGGGGCCGACGATTACCTGGTCAAACCCTTCGATGTGGACGAGCTCAAAGCGCGCATCCGCGCCCTGCTGCGGCGCAGCCAGGGCCGTGCGCAACCGCTGCTGGAGCACGCCGGGGTAAGCCTGGACCCGGCGCGTTTCGAGGTGCGCCACCACGGCCAGCCGGTGGCCCTGACGCCTATGGAGTTCCAGCTTTTGCACCAGCTGCTGGCGCGCCCGGGCACGGTGCTGACCCGCGAGCGCCTGGGCGAAATGCTGTACGGCTGGCACGAAAGCGGCCCGGGTAACACGCTCGAAGTGCTGGTGCACAATTTGCGGCGCAAGCTCGACAGCGGGCTGATCCGCACCGTGCGCGGGGTCGGCTACCTGATCGAGGACGCGCCATGACCGCCATCCGCACACGCATCCTGCTACCCACCCTGCTGCTGGTGCTGGTGGGCAGCCTGGGCCTGGTGCTGAGCGTGCTGCGCGACAGCCACCGCGACATCGAGAACGTCTACGACGCCCAACTGGTGCAGGCCGCACGGGTGCTGCAGGGCATGTTCCGGCAGATGCCCGCCGGGCAGGACTGGCAGCAGGTGCACCAGGCATTGGAACAGGCGCTGGACCTTTCGGGTAGCGAGATTCTCAGCCACCCCTACGAAATCAACCTGGCGTTCCAGGTGTGGCGCAGCGACGGCCAGTTGCTGATGCGCTCGGCCGACGCTCCGCAACTGGCCGCCCCGCCCGCGCCAGGCATTCACGACCTGCTGTACCAGGGCCAGGACTGGTGCGGCGTGCTGCTGGAAGACCGCCAGCGCGGCCTGCTGATCTGGGTGGGCGAGCGCGACGACCTGCGCCAGGACCTGATCCAGCGCATCGCCGACCAGGCCCTGGCCCCGGCGCTGGTGGGCATTCCGCTGCTGGCGCTGGGTATCTGGCTGCTGCTGGGTTGGGGCCTGCAGCCGCTGCAACGCCTGGCCCGGCACCTGCGTGCGCGGCCGGTGGACAGCCTGGAGCCGCTGGCCAGCGCCGACCTGCCGCCGGAGCTGGCGCCCATGGCCCAGGCGCTGAACCACCAATTGCTGCAACTGACCCGCCTGCTGGAGCGCGAACGGCGCTTCATTGCCGACGCCGCCCACGAACTGCGCACACCCCTGGCGGTGCTGGCGATTCACGCCGGCAACGCCCGCCGCGCGGGCAGCGACAGCGAGCGCGACGAGGCGCTGGGGTTTCTTGAACAGGGCGTGGCCCGCGCCACCCGCCTGGCCAGTCAGCTGCTGACCATGGCCCGCCTGGAGCCGCTGACCCAGACCCGCCAGCGCGTGCGCCTGGACGCCCTGGCCCGTGAAGAGCTGGCCCAACTGACGCCGCTGGCGCTGCGCCGCGAGGTCGAGCTGGTGCTGGAAGAACCCGGCCCCTGCCACCTGCACGCCGACCCCACGGCGGTGACGGTGATGCTGCAGAACCTGGTGGGCAACGCCCTGCAGTTCAGCCCGGCGGGCAGCGAAGTGAGCGTGGTGCTGAGCCGCCATGAGCAGTGGCTGCATTTGCAGGTGCTGGACCAGGGGCCGGGGGTGGAGGCTGAGCAACTGGCCCGGCTGAGCGACCGTTTCTACAGTGCCAACAACCCGCAGGGTGCGGGGCTTGGGCTGGCGATCGTGGCGCTGGTGGTGGAGCAGTTGGGCGGTGGGGTGCATTGGTTCAACCGCAGTGAGGGCGGGTTTGGGGTGCAGGTGCGGTTGCCGGCTGGGGCGTGAAGATCTTTGCGCTGCTTTTTGCAGGAACCATTTTTTGCCGATGACCCAGAGGCGGGTGTGATTCCTGTGGGAGCAACTGTCTTGTGCAGCCTGAGCCGGCCTCATCGCCGGCAAGCCGGCTCCTACAGGTACAGCGCAGGCCTGGAGCTTATGCGATCCCTGTGGGAGCGGCTTTAGCCGCGAAGCAGGCGACGCGGTGGTTGGCACCGGCTATGCCGGTGTTCGCGGGTAAACCCGCTCCCACAGGCCTTTGCTGGGTACCAGAAACAGTGGATACCTCCAGAACTGCCCCATTCATTTACAAACCCGATCAATCACAAAGAAAAACAAACTTCTCAAATGAGCGCCGCGCAGGGATGCTGTGGCGATCGATCGTGCCCACCTTCCGGAGAACAACAATGAACGAAGTCGTCATCGTCGCCGCCACCCGCACTGCCATCGGCAGCTTCCAGGGGGCCCTGGCCAACGTGCCTGCCGTGGAGCTGGGCGCAGCAGTCATTCGCCAGTTGCTCGAGCAGACCGGCCTGGACCCGGCCCAGGTCGACGAGGTGATTCTCGGCCAGGTGCTCACCGCCGGTGCCGGGCAAAACCCCGCGCGCCAGGCCGCGGTAAAGGCCGGCCTGCCCTTCGAAGTGCCGGCGCTGACCCTGAACAAGGTGTGCGGCTCGGGCCTCAAGGCCCTGCACCTGGCCGCCCAGGCCATCCGTTGCGGCGATGCCGAGGTGGTGATTGCCGGCGGCCAGGAGAACATGAGCCTGGCGCCCTACGTGCTGCCCTCGGCCCGTACCGGCCAGCGCATGGGCCATGGCCAGATGCTCGACAGCATGATCACTGACGGCCTGTGGGACGCCTTCAACGACTACCACATGGGCATCACCGCAGAGAACCTGGTGGACAAGTACCAGCTCACCCGCGAGCAGCAGGACGCCTTTGCCGCCGCCTCCCAGCAAAAGGCCGTGGCGGCCATCGAGGCCGGGCGCTTCCAGGCTGAAATCACCCCCATTCACATCCCGCAGAAAAAGGGCGAGCCACTGGTGTTCGACACCGACGAGCAGCCCCGTGCCGGCACCACCGCCGAATCCCTGGGCAAGCTGCGCGCGGCCTTCAAGAAGGACGGCAGCGTCACCGCCGGCAACGCCTCCAGCCTGAACGACGGCGCCGCTGCGGTACTGCTGATGAGCGCCAGCAAGGCCAAGGCCCTGGGCCTGCCGGTGCTGGCCAAGGTCGCCGCCTACGCCAGCGCCGGGGTGGACCCGGCGATCATGGGCATCGGCCCGGTGTCGGCCACCCAGCGCTGCCTGGCCAAGGCCGGCTGGCAGTTGAGCGAACTGGACCTGATCGAAGCCAACGAAGCCTTCGCCGCGCAGGCGCTGGCGGTGGGCAAGGGGCTGGAGTGGGATGCGGCCAAGGTCAACGTCAACGGCGGCGCCATTGCCCTGGGCCACCCGATTGGCGCCTCGGGCTGCCGGGTGCTGGTGACCCTGCTGCACGAGATGATCAAGCGCGATGCGAAGAAGGGCCTGGCCACGTTGTGCATTGGTGGCGGGCAGGGCGTGGCGCTGGCGATCGAGCGCTGATTTTTGCTGTTAGCTGCAACAACAGTGGTGGGTTTGATGGCCCTATCGCCGGCAAGCCGGCTCCTACAGGGGGCGCGTACGTCTGTAGAAGCCGGCTTGCGGCGATGGGGCCAGTGGGCTCAGAACCGCTCGTCGCGAATGGCCGGCAGGGTGATGTCGCGCACGTAGCTGGCCGATGACAGGCTGAGCATCATCCGGCACACCTGCACCACATCGTGCAGCGGGATCAACGCCCCCTCCCCCCGGCGCTCGGCGTCGGCCAACGGCACGTCCAGGCCGTCCTCGGTGTTGAGGTAGCCGAGGTTCAGGCAACTGACCCCCAGCCCCTGCTGGCGGTAGCCTTCACGCAGTGCTTCGGCGATACCACGCAAACCGAACTTGCTGGCACCGAAAGCCACCTCGGGCCGGCCGCTGCCGGGCAGGCCCGAGGTGGAACCGGTGAGAATGATGCGCGGGCGCGGGCTTTTTAGCAGCACCGGCAGCAGGCGCTTGATCAGCAGCAACGGCGCGGTGAGGTTGCAGCCGACCATGTGCTCGATGTGTTGGTCGTCATCATCGACAAAGCGGTAATCGTCCTCGAAGGCCCGCGCCTCCCACAGGCCGACGTTGTACACCAGTACGTCCAACCCGCCTGCGGCCACCGCCTCGAAGATCGCCGCTGCAGCCTCACGCGGCCGGGCCAGGTCCGCCTCAACCCACTGCACCTGCCGCGCACCCTGCGCAGGCCGGGTGCGGGCCACGCCGATCAGCGTATCGCCCGCCCCGCCAAGGCCCTCGACCAGCGCCCGGCCCAATCCTTTGCTCGCACCTACTACCAGTATTCGCATGCTGCCACTCCCTATGGACTGCGCCAGATAGTACCCTGCCCGGCCAACCCCGCCACCCGCCATTGCCAGGACGCCCGTGGACAGAGAGCAGCTCGAACTCAACCAGATACCCGTCTATTTCATCGCCGTGGCCATTGCCGCCGCCGTCGGCCTGCTGGCCCCCATTGCTGCCCGGCCGCTGGAGCTGCTGGTGACCCCGGCCATCGCCGTGCTGATGTACGCGATGTTCTTGCAGATCCCCTTCCTCGACCTGCGCGCAGGGCTGGGCAACCGGCGCTTCATGGCCGCGCTGCTGCTGGCCAACTTCGTGCTGGTGCCGCTGTTGGTGTGGGCGGGCACTCGCGGGCTGGTCGAACACCCGGCGCTGCTGGCCGGGGCGCTTTTGGTGCTGCTGACGCCGTGCATCGACTACGTGGTGGTGTTCACCCACATCGGCAAGGGCGAGTCGCGCCTGACGCTTGCGGCCACGCCGGTGCTGTTGCTGCTGCAACTGGCGCTGCTGCCGTTGTACCTGGCGTTGATGCTCGGCGGTGCGAGCGAGGTCCAGATCCAGCTGGCGCCGTTCTTCGAGGCCTTTGTGCTTTTGATTGCACTGCCGCTGCTGCTGGCGGTGATGACCAGCGCCGGGGCCCGGCGCTCGACGGTGGTTGCCCGGTGGAACGACGCCTGGGCCTGGCTGCCGGTGCCGGCCATGGCGCTGGTGCTGGTGGCGGTGATCGGCTCGCAGGTGGGCGTGGTGGCCAGCCGGCTGGGCGAACTGCTGCCGGTGTTGCCGGTGTATGTAGGGTTTGCCGTGCTGGCGCCGCTGCTAGGGCTGCTGGCGGCGCGGCTGCTGCGCTTGCCGGCGGGTGAAGCGCGGGCGGTGACCTTCAGTGCGGCGACGCGCAATTCGCTGGTGGTGCTGCCCCTGGCCCTGGCGCTGCCGGAGCCGATCCGCACGCTGGCAGCGGCGGCGGTGATTTGCCAGACCTTGGTGGAGCTGGTGAGTGAGCTGGTGTATGTGCGGGTGGTGCCGAGGGTGATCAAGGGCTGATTGCGGGCCCGGGCAGATTGCTGGGGAAGCTGCTGCCTTGTGTTGCCTGTTCTGGCCTCATCGCCGGCAAGCCGGCTCCTACAGGTACTGCGCAGTCTTGAAGGCCATGCGATCCCTGTAGGAGCCGGCTTGCCGGCGATGAGGCCGGTGCAGGCGCTGGCATTCTGAGGGTTAGCCAGACAGCTGCAACCGCCACAGCCCGTAGTGGCTGAAGCGCACCCGCGCCAGCGGCAGCACGTCGATTTTGTGGAAGCACTCCAGCGGCGCGCCCAGCGCGTGCAGCATCGCTGCGCGGATGACGAAGGGGTGGGTGATCGCGCTCCATTCGCCCGGTGTTAAAGCGCTGTCCATCCAGTGCGCCACGCGCTGGCACAAGGCGGCGATGGTTTCGCCACCGTGGGGCGCGGCGTGGGGGTCGGCCAGCCAGGCTTGCAACATTGCCGGGTCGAGGTGCTTGAGCGCCAGGCCCTGCCAGGTGCCCAGGTCGTAGTCGCGCAGGGCTTGCTCAATGCTGGCGCCCAGGCCTTCGGCGGTTTGCCGGGTGCGGAGCTCCGGGGCGGTGAGGGTGCGGGCGGTTGTGGATAACCCTGCCAGCGGGGGTGGCGGCTCGCGAAGCGGGTCGTCGGCCTGGGCGAAGCGGCCCAGGCGCTGGGCGTCGGTTTGCGCGTGGCAGATGAGGGTGAGGTGGATCGGCGGCATGCGGGCGGCCTTTAGCGGCAGGGTCCGGGCACTTTAATCGAAGTCGCTTGGCTTGTCGGGCCCTTGTAGGAGCCGGCTTGCCGGCGATCACCGGCGCCGCCGGGGCCAGACTCAGGTGATCTGTTGCCTGGGCTGGCCTCATCGCCGGCAAGCCGGCTCCTACAGGTATAGCGCAGGCCTGAATAGCTCAGGCGCACAGGGCGCGGGCGGGTTCGGGCTGCTCGACTTGCTTGGCCAGTTGGGCCACTTCCTGGCACTTGTGTACGGCCTCTTTCAGCTCGCCTGCCAACAGCGAACACGACGGCGCTACCCACAGGCGCTCGCCCAGGCGTTCATGGGCGTGGCGCAGTACGTCCAGTGCCTGGCCCAGCTCGCAACGCCCGCCGTTGCGGCCGTCGACCACGCCCAGCGACAGCACCTTGTAGGCCGGCAGGCGGTCGAGGATAGTCGGGAACTGCTGCGGGGCGCTCACCAGGTCGATGTGCAGGCCGTCCACCGGCAGGTTGGCAGCCAGGCCCAGGTTGGCATCCAGGCCGCCGAAGCAGATGGCGATAAGCTTTTTCAGCGGCGCGCGCTGGAGGATGTTGTAGACCCGCTCGTAGGCGTTCTTCCAGTCCTGTGGCAGGTCGAGGGCGAGGATCGGCTCGTCGATCTGCACCCACTCCACACCTTGGCTGGCCAGGCGGTTGAGGACCTGGTCGTACACCGGCAGCAGGCGCTCGAGCAGTTCGAGCTTGTCGAAGTCGCCGCCCTTGGTGCTGCCCTGCCACAGGTAGCTCAGCGGGCCGATGATCACCGGTTTGACCGCATGCCCCAGGGCCAGGGCTTCGTCAACCTCCTCGAACAGTTGCTCACAGCTCAGGGTGAAGGGCTGCTCGAGGGTGAACTCGGGGGTGGTTTGCTGAGCATTGGCCATGCCGAACAGGCTGTGCAGGCCGGGCTGCGGCGGGATGACGCCAAAGGTCAACGAATGCTTGAGCAGCAGGTCGTGCCAGGCGAAGTCGCCCACTGGCAGCAGGTCGATACCGGCGGCCTTCTGCAGTTGCCAGTGGGCGGCGCGCAGGTTGCGGCCCACGGCACGCAGGCCGGCCTCGTCGAGCTCACCCTTGCAGAAGGCTTCCCGGGCGTTTTCCAGCTCACGCTCGCGACCGGAGTGCGGGAAGCCCAGGGTGTGTGCCAGTGCCATGTGCGTGTTCCTTGAATCCTGAAAATGAATGAGGTGATTTTGGCGGTGTGGATTGCGTGAGACAAACTCATAAAATTTGAGATGAACATCAAGATTGTTCATGATTGTCGGGGCGAGAACCCCATCCCCTGTAGGAGCGGCCTTGTGTCGCGAATGGGTCGCGTAGCGGCCCCGGCAATCTTGCGTGGTTCCGAGATTCTGGGGCTGCTTTGCAGCCCTTTCGCGGCACAAGGCCGCTCCTACAGAAGAGGTGTACGCTTGCACACTGATGTCTCAACCAGCACAGTCTCCCGCGCATCCAGACATGCCCCCCTGCCCGCCCATGCGCCACACTGCCACCCTGCCCCAACCCGGTAGCCCCACCATGAGCCTGCTGAAATCGGCCCTGGACGCCAACGCCTTCGCCTGCATCCTGGAGTTCGTGCCCAAGCCCTCCGCTGCGCGCTTCGCCACCCTGGAAACCTTGATGGCGCGCCAGCAACTGTGCGGCTGGCCGATGACCGTGGCCATCGGCGACCGGGTTGGCAGCGCGCTGGACCTGTCGCCGCTGGACGCCTTCACCAGCCTGCAGCAACCGGTGCCCGCGCTATTGCACTTTTCGGGCAAAGACCGCGAGCGCCGCGACCTGCTGGCGCAGCTGCAACGCATGGACGCCGCCGGGCTGGACCAGCTGCTGCTGCTGACCGGCGACCGCCTGCCCGGCCACACCCCTGGCCAGCGCCCGGTGCGCTACCTGGAGTCGGTGGCGGCGCTGCAGATCGCCCGCCAGGCCCGCCCGCACTGGCTGCTGGCCGCAGCCTTGAACCCGTTCAAGTACCGCGAGGCCGAAGGCGGCGCGCAGTACTTCAAGGCAGAGAAGAAACTCGCCGCCGGCGCCGATTTGCTGATCCTGCAACTGGGCTTTGACATGGCCAAGCATCAGGAAGCCCTGGACTGGATGCAGCGCCAGCCACAGCCGAAACCGTTGATGGCCTGCATCATGGCGTTGACCGATGGCCGTGCGGCAATGCTCGAGCAGGTGGCCGGGGTCACGGTCACCCCGTCGATGCGCGCGCTGCTGGCGGCCGAGGCCGCAGTGTGCAAGCAGTACGCCAAGGAGCGCGGCAACCACCGGCTGGCGTTGCAAGTGATCGGCCTGCGGTTGATGGGCTATGCCGGGGTACACCTGTCGGGCATCCACGACGTGGAGCAGTTCGAGGCGCTGGAGCAGGCCATCACCGCGCTGCAGCCGCTGTACCAGGACCTGGACAGCTGGGCCCTGGCCTGGCTGGACGCCTGGCAGCAGCCGGGCACCGCGCCGGTCACCTTCCACCCGCCCGGGCAGGACTGGCGCCTGGGGCAACGGCAGATCAGCGCATCAACCAAAGAAAAAGCCCGCTACCACCTGCTGTCGGCCATGCACCACCAGCTGTTCAGCCGTAGCACCGCGCTGAGCAAGGCGTTCGGCTGGGCGGTGACCCGGCCGCTGTGGGCCAACCCCACGGCCGCGCAGTGGCTGCACCAGTTGGAACGTCGCATCAAGCGGCCAATGGTGGGCTGCGATACCTGTGGAAGTTGCCGGCTGGAAGACACCCTGTACATCTGCCCCGAGACCTGCCCCAAGGGCCTGGCCAACGGGCCCTGCGGCGGAACGCGCCTGGACCGCTGCGAGTTCGGCGACCGCGAATGCGTGCACAGCGCCAAGTACCGGCTGGCGGTGGGGGTCGGGCGCACCGAGGTGCTGGTGGAACGGCTGATACCTTGCGTGCAGGTGGAGGGGCGCCAGCGCAGTTCTTGGCCGGGGTGGTTCGCCCAAGGCCAGCCCGAGCGGGTGCATGGGGAGCCTCTACCGCTGGAAGAGTGATGGCGTCTTGCCGTCTCTATCACACAGCCTCCGGCCCCCTGTAGTATCCCCGGGCCCGGGGCAGAATGAGAATTGCTCTCTCATATGCGATATCACTTTGATATCATGCTTTGCGCCCACAGGCCGATACCGCCCGTATTCAACCGTAATAAAGGAATGCCCGATGCGTTACTTGCAAGGATGCGCAGTGCTGCTGCTGTGCCTGATCTTCACCGGCTGCGCCCACGTTCAACCGCCTGTTGAGCTCGACCAGGAATTCTGGAGCGACAAGGAACAAGTGATCGGCGTGGCCATGACCCCCGTGGTACCGCCGCGGCTGATACTGACCGGCAACCAGGGCCTGCTGGACCTGGCGATCAACACCGGCGTCAACAGCAAGCTCAGCACCCATGTGAGCACCTGGGACCTGACCGACGTCAACACCCTGCCCGATGCCATCATCGCCAAGCTCGAAGCCAAGGGTTACAAGACCAAGCGCATCGAAGAACGCATCGACCTGGCCAAGTACAAGGAAACCAAGTTCAAGGAAGGCTACATGGAGCGTGACATCAGCTCCCTGAAGACCGCCTACGGCATCGACCGACTGTTGCTGGTGGCCATCGACAGCACCGGCGCCACCCGCAGTTACTACAGCGTGGTGCCCACCAGCGCGCCGATCCCGATCGTTAGCGGCCGTGGCATTTTGGTGGACGTGCAGGACAGCCGCCTGCGCTGGTTCAAGCGCTTCGAGGTGACCCAGCCGGCCCAGGGCGAATGGGACCAGCCGACCTACAGCAACCTGTCCAACGCCTTCTACCAGGCTGTGGATAACAGCCGCCAGCTGTTCGTCACCCCCTTCGCGCAATGAAGCGCGGGCTGTTGCTGGCGCTGCTGTTGAGCGGCTGCGCCCAACAGGCACCGCGGCCGGCCGACATTCACGACGCCACGGCACTGCGCTACCTCAACGAGCACGGCGCACGCCTAGAAGTGCAGGTGCCCGCCCAGGGCTGGGTGGATGCCAGCCTGATGATCGACGCCGAAGCCGCCGCCAAGGCGCGTGCCACCAACCAGTCGCTGGCGCGTAATGCCACCAGTGGCGGCGGCGCCATCGGCCTGCTGCTGGCCAGCGCGATCAACACCCAGGTTGGCGAAGCCTCGCTGCAACGCGAAGCCGAACGCGATGCCCGCCAGGCGGCGCAGTCGATGGCCGTGGTGCTGGCCGACCACCCGTACAACGGCAAGCTGCAGCAGTATTACAACGAGGCCGCCGGCAATGCCGGGCTGCGCCCCGGCAGCGGGCCGGTGACCGCGGCGTTGCACATCGCCCCGCAAGTGGTAGTGAGCCCGGACCGCGGCAGCTTCCGGCTGGTCAGCGACGTGCAATTGCAGGATATCGCCGGCAGCCTGCTGTACCGCACGCGCCTGGAAGTGCAGAGCCTGTCGCTGCGCCGCTGCGGCGAGCATTGCATCGACGACGGCGGGCTGGATGCGCAGAAGGTCGATGCGCTGCTGGCAACTTGCATCGAGGAGTCGATGCGGCTGCTGGCGGCCGACCTGAACCAGGGCCCGGCGGCCCAGCGCAGCCAGGAGCAGACCGTGCGCTACCTGCTGGACGGGCGGCGCATGGTGGAACGCGGGCGGTTGTTGCCGCCGTCGGCGCAGTACAACCGCTACCGCAACCTGGACGGGGCGCTGAAGGCGGTGCCGGTGGCGCTGTTCGAGGCGGCGCAGTGAGGGTTGTGCGGGGGTAGCCGTGTTGCGCTGCCTGTGCCGGCCTCATCGCCGGCAAGCCGGCTCCTACAGGGATCGCGTGAGGCTGAAGGTTAGGCGGTCGATGTAGGAGCGGGCTTGCCCCGCGATGGGATGGCACCGGCGGCGCCGGTATCGCGGGCAAGCCCGCTCCCACAGGGATCGCGCCAGCTTTTAGCAATTGAGCAAGACAGTTGCTACGGCAGGGATTACACAAGCTTCAGGCCAGTGCTGCACCTGTAGGAGCCGGCTTGCCGGCGATGAGGCCGGTTCAGGCAGCACAAGACAGTTGCTCCTGCAGCGCGATGCATATTGCGAACCCGTTCGCACGGCGCCAAGGGCTGGGCGTACGTTTATCGATACAAGTCATCCAGCGCTGCATCCAGTCGCTCCAGTTTGCGCGCCTGGTGGAACTGGTAGACCGTCAGGCCCAGCAGCTCCGCCGCCTTGGATTCACTGACAATGCCCTCCCCCAGCGCGCGGTAGACCAGTTGCTGGTACAGCCGCGTAGTCTCTTGCCGGTACGCCGCCCCCGGCTCCTTCTTGCGCCAGCCCTGCTTGACGAACAGCATGAACAGGCGTTCGCGCACGTTGTGCGGGATGATCTCCAGGTCCCCGGCGCGATACAGGCAACCCTGCATGCTGAGGCCGTATTCAGCCTTGAGCAGATACAACTCCTGCACCTCCAGCCGTTGGCGTTTGTGGCCCAGATGCTGGCGCATGGCGCTGGCCGGCGCCAGCAATGCCGAGGCAAAACGGTTACAGGCCTTTTCTTCATCCAGCCCTTCGGCCAGGCGCCCGTGCATCAGCAGGTGGCCCAGCTCATGGGCCAGGGTGAAACGTTGGCGATCCCCCGGCCAGTTGGCCGACACCACAATCACCGGCTGGCCCGCCACGCAGGCCTGTAAACCGTCAAATTTCGCCTGCGCATCGACCTGGGTGATGATTACCAGAATGCCGTGGGTTTCCAGCACGTCGATCAGGTCAGGGATAGGGCTGCAGCCAAGCCCCCACAACTGGCGAAGCTGATCTGCCAGGTTGTCGACGGCCTGCAGCGAAGCCAGCTGCACCGGCAGCCCGGCCGGCACGCTGAATGGCTGTACGGGGTAGCCCGGCCACAGGTTGATCAGCTCTTGCCAACGCTCGGCCTGGTCCAGCACGTCAGCTTCGATGCGCTTGAGGATCGCCTTGGGGGTGCTGCAACGCTTGCGATACTCGACCCCGGCCAGCTCGACCTTGGCAGGGCGGAAGAAATACTCGGCACGCACCGACAGCGCCTTGCACAAACGAACGAGCACGCCAGAACTGGGCATGCTCTGGTCGTGTTCGTACTTCTTGATCATGTTGGCGCTGACGCCCACCTGATCACCTAACGCCTGCATCGACAGGCCAGCAGCAGCGCGGGCACGTTTGAGCCGCTCGCCGATCATTGGCTGCCTCCTTGCTGGTTTATGAAAAAGTAAAATATTTTAAAACTATAAACCTGCCGTGCCGAGCCGTCGAGCCGTCGGCGACGGGCGTGCGGGCAGCCTCAACCCACCCTGCATTGCGCCAACAGCGTGGGAGCGGGCTTGCCCCGCGATACCGGCGCGGCCGGTGCGCTGTTCGCCAACGGCTATGCTTTTGTGACGCTGACCAGCCCCTCAAGGAAGCCGTCCATGAGTGCCAGCACCCTCGCCGAACTCGACGCTGCACTGCCCAAACTGGCCCGCAAGGTTCGCGTCCTCGAAGCCCTGGCCTGGCCGGATGACATCGAACCGGTATTCCTCGCCCAGTGGCGCGCGGGCAAGCCGCAGTTGCCGAAGGTGACCCAGCAACCGCGCGATCACCGCACCGAAATCGCCGCCCTGGAGACCTTCATCGGCCAGTGCGACCAGGGCCACCCAGCCGGGCATTACCTGGCCGCCACCGCGCGCAGCTACGCCACCGCCGGGCGCATGCTCGGGGCCATCGGCACGCCGGCCTTTACCCGCTATTCATCGGCGCTGTACCGGCGCCCGGACTTTCTCTACCCCCGGCAAAACCTGAGCATGCTCGATGCCGCGCGGTTCTTTTTGAAGACCACCGACGCCCTGCTGGGCGGCGGGCAAATACCACCGAGCGAGGCGAACATCCCCGCCGAGGACTTCGCCGCCTGGCTGCAGCCGGAGCTGGACCGCTTTTTCGGCACAGGCCAGGTGAGCATTGCCCTGGACCCGGCCCTGGCAGCCAAGGCGATTGCCGGCAGCAGCCGCATCCGCCTGCGCGCCAGCGCGCTGTTCAGCGAGCTGGACAAGCAACAGTTGCTGCAGCACGAAGCCTTTGTGCATGTGGCCACCGCGCAGAACGGCGCCCGCCAGCCCAACCTCAAGTGCCTGGGCCTGGGCGCGCCGCGCACCACCCAGACCCAGGAAGGCATCGCCACCCTGGCCGAGCTGTTCACCGGCAGCATGGACATCAACCGCCTGCGGCGCATCGCCCTGCGCGTGCTGGCGGTGCAGCAGGCGCTGGATGGCGCCGACTTTATCCAGGTGTTCGAAGGGTTTGTGCAGGCCGGCCAGTCGCAGGAGGAGTCGTTCCGCTCGACCCAGCGGGTGTTCCGCGGCGCCGACCTGCGCGGCGGCTCGGCCTTTACCAAGGACGCGGCCTACCTGACCGGGCTGCTGGGGGTGCATACCCTGCTGCGGGTGGCGGTGCGCGACAACCGCCCGGAGCTGGTGAGCCATTTGTTTGCCGGGCGCCTGAGCCTGTCCGATACCCTGCGCCTGGCGCCGCTGTTCGAAACCGGTTGGCTCAAGGCGCCGACCTATGTGCCGGCCTGGGCCAGTGATATGCGCAGGCTTGCGGCCAACCTTGCGTTTTCGGCGTTTATTTCGCAGATCAAGTTGGACGGGCTTAATTTGCCGTTGTTTATGGCGTTTGCGGATGAGCATGAGGGGGATGCTAGTGCGCGGTGAGGGTTGAGCCATGCTGGCTACCGGGCCAATGGACTCACTGCCGGCTCACCGACGTGGGAGCGGGCTTGCCCCGCGATGGGCCGCAAAGCGGCCCCCGCCACACAGGCTTTTCAGCTCATTCCTCCTTCACCGTTCCGAGTTTGCCAATCTGCTCACCGGCCAAGCGGCTGATGGTGCGGATCGCCTGATGGATGCCCGCCGTGTTGCGGAAACTCAGGTGCGGGTTGTGTTCGCATTCCAGTAGCTCGTCGTGCTGCACCAGCGCCTCGCCGAGCAGTTCGAGGGTCCAGACATGGCTCTGGATCAGGGACAGGCGGTCTTGGTCAGTCATGACGGGCCTCCTGGTTGGCGCGGGTGGCCAGGGAGTGGCTGTCGATCAGGTAGAAGCGATGGGGTTTGCGCGCCGCAGGGGATGGGCGGCGGAGAGCGGATGCGAGGATCCGGCTCAGGATGCGAGTAAGCATGCATGAGACTCCAAGTTTTGAGATTGGAGCTACCACGATCCTTCCTACGGGATTGGGTGGCAGCTGTGCATGGGGTAGGAATACCGAGAAACTTGGAACCCGGCCAGGCCGAAGCCTGCCCACACACAGCCGCCATGACACGCCGCAGCACGCGAAAAACGCGAGCCAAGAGTGATTGGGGACGCCTAGTGCGAGCGCCAAGTTTACCAGCAGGTTCCTACACCTGGTCGCGGGTATTGCTGCGACCGGCTGAATTTGTCCCTGGGTAGATTCGCCATGCGGCAGTTGAGCAGGGTAGAAATTTCCCGGTTTTTTGAAGGAAAAAACTTACCTAGCTGACTCTGCGATACACGCTACTGCAGTACCGCATTAGATGCCGAGACCCGCACCGCTAGATATGAGCCGGGTGCACCTGCAATGCGATGACCGGTGCATGCCCGAATGCCAGTAGGTGCATAGCTGTTGCTGGAGATATATGAATCGTCATCAAGAGGGGGCTGTCGGAACCGTTCATTCAGGGATCGCATTTCCCTCTCGCAACAGCTTGGAAGCGCCCCTGTTCAATGAAGTAAATAGTTACAAACTCACAGGACTTTGTATCTGTGCGGACTGTAGCCGAGGTGCGCAAGAAGTTGCGCAATCACTCTCTGCTACGGTCCCCCCGAAAGGTGCCCGTAGAGCAGCTCGGATGGGCAGCGGCCATCGCCCGCGGCGCGATGTTGATCCTGACCCGGGGGCGTGGCCCGCGCGCCCCTATCCCCGCCCCCGCACCGGTCTACTGAAGTGGAGAACATTACATGAAGCAGGAATTCCACCTGGCCGAAGCGCTGGCCAAGCATCCCCAGTCGCTGGAAGTACCCGGCAACCTGCTGATGAAAGGCGGCCCCGAAGACTACATCGGAGCCGTGCTGTGCCTGCGCGGTACGCTCTATTTCAAAGAGGCGCATACCGCTCTGGTGAGAGAAGCGTTATGTCAGTGCTTCGACGACTTCAAAGAATTGGCCGCCCCCTCTCTTACGTGGCTATGGCGAGAAGAGCCCCCGCAAGGAAAACCGTTGACGGCTTATGCTGAAGCCCGTCCCTTGCGCGAGATGATGCAGGCAATGGATGAAGACGATCACCTGAGTTTCTGTTACACCAGCGGCAAACAATCACGTGACGCCAGTGGTTGGCTGTTTGATATTTATGGCAAGCGAGGCTGGCAGGCCAAAAAAGGGCGTGGGCTCAGCGTGCTGGAGTTTTCAGTACCTCTGCTTTACCAGGAGCAGAACCCTCTGAATTTCTTGCGCCTGTTCTTGAACTTCTCACGTCGACTTGCCGCAGAGCAAGGCTACGCCGGGCACGCATTCAACCTTTCACCTACCAGCCGAGACAGTAACGAACCTACCGAGGCCTTCATGGCCGCGCGGATGCCGAGCCTGGATGCAGGAACGGCTGCCCTTTTGGCCAACATTCCAGAGTTCAAACCTACCAGAATCAAGACTGTCAGCTGGCTGACCGTACTCGACCAGGCACGCGTGGAGCAGGCCGGCGGTCTCGCGATGTTGCGCACGCAACTTCCGGCCAGTCACTTTGCCTTCTACGACTACGGTGCCGGTGTGGTGATTCAGGCCGGCGCTTACCCATCAGGAGGAGATGGCGATGATCCTAAGCCGGCAGCCTACGTGCTTTTGAATCATGTGCTCAAAGGCATCCGCTACGAAACAGTCGGTTCACTACACGGCGGCTCTCATGACGGTGAGCTGCGGCTCGTGGGCTGGTCGGCTGACCAATGGCTCAAGCGCTTGGATGTGAATGACGATGATCTACCGGCTTGGCGCACCAGGCTTCTCGACAACGAACCCAAACTGGACGCTGCCAATACCCTGCCTGAACGCATATAAACCGCTCGGGATTGCGCCGTCGTCATCTGCACGCGAGGAAAGCTAGAGCCCGCTCGAACCTTTCAATGTGTATCGAGTGGTTTTCTGCAGGTGTTCTACCTGTCGCCGTGTGGAAAGCACTGTAAGCCCTGCGATGGGCCGCAAAGCGGCCCTCGCCTCACAGGTGGTTCAGCTCAATCCCTTTTTACCGTTTCCAACTTACCGATCTGCTCACCGGCCAAACGGCTGATGGTGCGGATCGCCTGGTGGATGCCCGACGTGTTGCGGAAACTCAGGTGCGGGTTGTGTTCGCATTCCAGTAGCTCGTCGTGTTGCACCAGCGCCTCGCCGAGCAGTTCTAGGGTCCAGACATGGCTCTGGATCAGGGACAGGCGTTCCTGGTCAGTCATGAAGGGCCTCCTGGTTGGCGCGGGTGGCCAGGGAGTGGCTGTCGATCAGGTAGAAGCGATGGGGTTTGCGCGCCGCGGGGGATGGGCGGCGGAGAGCGGATGCGAGGATCCGGCTCAGGATGCGAGTAAGCATGCATGAGACTCCAAGTTGGGTTGGAACCACCACGCACTGTCGCCAAACAATGGGTGGCAGCTGTACGCAGGTTGGCGAACCGGGAACTTGGAACCCGGCAGGCCCGAAGGCCTCCCGCGCACAGCCGCCATGGCACGAGGCTGCAGACGCAAAAAAAGCGCCTGCAATCGTGTGGGGCGCTGCTGCGCCAAGTTTATCCAGGTCGCCAAACCCGGTCGCGGAATTTGCCGCGACGGAGGGAATTTATGCTTCGGGGGCGGGTTGTGCAAGGGTTGGGAGGTGGGGAGAAGGTGCTAAATGTTGCCGGAATTGGACAACGGGCTGAGGTGTGGTCGCTGGGATAAGTGACTCTGCACGACAACCGGGACGAGGATCTCGGGGGGCCGAAAATTATCTGCATAAAAATGTGCAGAAGCGGCGACATTTTGAACTGAACAAAGTGGCGAAAACCCCGGCTTAATTAGCTTCCGGAGGGGCGACTTGTGCGCAGAAAAATGTGCAAAAATTCCCGAAACTGCGAAGGGACTCTGTGAGAGGAAAACTCGTTAACGGCTGTGAGGACCAAGCCCCATCACCCAGACTTTCGATTGAACCCCGCGATGGGCCGCAAAGCGGCCCTCGCCTCACAGGTGGTTCAGCTCAATCCCCCTTCACCTTTTCCAGCTTGCCGATCTGCTCACCGGCCAAGCGGCTGATGGTGCGGATCGCCTGATGGATGCCCGCCGTGTTGCGAAAACTCAGGTGCGGGTTGTGTTCGCATTCCAGTAGCTCGTCGTGTTGCACCAGTGCTTCGCCAAGCAGTTCGAGGGTCCAGACATGGCTCTGGATCAGGGACAAGCGGTCTTGGTCAGTCATGACGGGCCTCCTGGTTGGCGCGGATGGCCAGGGCGTGGCTGTCGATCAGGTAGAAACGATGGGGTTTGCGGGCCGCGGGGGATGGGCGGCGGAGAGCGGATGCGAGGATCCTGTACCGATTTGCGATGAGCATGCATGAGGTCCTTTTCGGTTTAAGCACCACACCCATCGTCGCCAAACGATTAGGGTGGCAGCTGTACGCAGGTTGGCGAACCGAGGAAAAGGAACCCGGCAGACCCGAAGGTCTCCCACGCACAGCCGCCATTACACGAAACTGCGGACGCAAAAAAAGCGCCTGCAATCGTGGTCGGGGCGCCGTTGCGCCTTTTACGTTCGGGTCGCCAAACCCGGTCGCGGAATTGGCCGCGACGGAGGGGAATTTATGCCTTGGTGGGGAGATATGCAAGCTTCTGGAGGCGGGGAAAAGTCGCTAGGTGTTGCGGGATTTGGACAACAGGCTGAGGTGTGGATGGCAGGGCCTGATCTCAGGATCATGGCTGGGCAGCAGAATTATTATCTATAAAATTTTTAGATTTCGCCCAGAAAACATTGGGCGAAGCCCAATTTGCGAAAATTTATTATCTGAAAAAACGCGCATTACTAAGTGGAAAGCGGCAGGTGCATAAGCGGGCTAGCAAGACGCTTCTGACGGCGGATACCCGAAAGCCCGAAAGAAAAAGCCCGGCAATGTGCCGGGCTCCAAAATACGTTTTGCTTAAGCGCATTTCTGTTGGGCTTCAACCATGATTTCGTTTCGACGTTTGGTAGCTTCGGTCAGCACGGTACTGTAAACGCGCTTTTTTCTCGGCAGACTTCGCATTGCGAATGAACTCAGCGAAGGGACTCTTGACCTTCTCAGAGCGTGGCTTGAACGGGATCATGGGTAGCTCCTTGACCATTACGCATCCAAGCGCAGCAACCAATTACTCACGGGCGAAGTGCTCGGGGCTGAGGTATTCAATCGTGTTGACACCAACCTTGTACAGGCAACCTGAAGTGCCGATGTACTGCGCATACTAGAAAATCTGAGACGTATCGAAGGCTAGGAGCCTACCTGAAAAACAAAACCGCCATAGAGGGCGGTTTCATTGGGGTTTCCGGAAGTCATCGGGCCTTGCCGGAAAATGTAATGGTGCGGAGACAGGAGTCGAATCAGGCACCCATAGACCCCGTATTTATTGACCTTAAGCCTCTATATTCCCAAACCGTATACCTAACCATATACCTAAAACCCAATTCACCCTCCCCCTGTCTCGGCGGCATCGCTAGACACAACCCGCCAAGCAGCAACACTGCCCGCCTGTCTACCGACCGCTTAGCGGGCCAGCCGGCTAACTGATGAGATGCAGCCGCGCCCCGGCAACAAGCGGCACGTCAAGCTTTCGGGATCGTTTGGGCCTCAGCTGAATGAAACAGAAGACGGACATCCCAGGGAAAACCTCAGCTGTAGGGAAACCGCGAGTCCCCGTACCCGTGTAGGGGGGGTATGGGGAGGCCTCAAAACGGCAAATGCACGACGCCCCACCCTGGTATCTAGTCAGTGAGGGGGCGCAACGATGAGCTACAGACTTCATGGTCCCTAACCCGGCAAAGCGGCCAGTTCGGGAAGTCTAGGGGGTTGCCTCGCTGCTTGCTTCAGCCCTTTTCGGGGCGTGGGGAGTGTGACCATTAAGAACTGGTGTTCTTGGTGTTTCAAAAGCGCTGGAAGCCAGCAAACAAGGGACCTATAGCTAGGGAACACCATTGAGAAATATGTGGAACACTAAGGCTCAGTAACACAAAAGGTGTTCCGTATCTGCAAGACTCGAGTGGAGCAATCTAGATGGGGCTTGAGGTAGATCCGGGGCATGCCAGAGTGGTACACCACGACGGTGCAAAGCCCGATGAGCGGGTGAAGGGCTGGAATCTTTACCCCTAGGAAAAAAGTGAAAAAACGGCCTTAGACCATAGATTTTCCTGATGGTTCAGCGCGTCTTCTCAGGAGGCATTGCATTTATTTTTTGGCGTATGTAGATTAGCGTTGCGTAAGCGTACCGCTTATGTGCTGCAATCGATTGCTTATAGATCCTGGGTTTTGCTCGTATGAGCGTCTGAAGTTTCTGACTTTGGACTTGTCCGGAGGCTCGCACCTCCGATCCCCTCCGAGAAACGTGGAGGAGACAGGGACGGTAGGTTTGGCCATGTGAAGGATGGCAGCTGCCAGCGATCTGATCGATGAATGCATCATCCTTCACTGCACCCTTGAGTATGGGTTGGTCAAACCTATTTTTAATAGGATTTAAAAATGGCGCTACTCAATCCTAGAAAAGTTTCAACGGGCTCGATTTCAAGTATTGAAAATCTTTGTAGTGCACTTTCTGTATCGCTCGACGAAATTCACGCGACACTGTCTCTTCCTGATGAGGAAAAATACGCAGTTTCCCAAGTATTCAAGAGCGATGGCAGCGTTCGACTGGTCCACAATCCGCATTTCTTGCTCAGGAAAATTCAGCGAAGAATAAACAAGCGTATATTTTCCAGGCTCAGCGTTATTGAGTGGCCAGACCATCTTTTTGGCTCCGTACCAAATCAACGAGAGCAAGATACTAAACGTCTGATTAACAAAGACTATGTGTCGTGTGCCGCCAAACACTGTGGCGCGAAGAGCTTATTGAAAGTTGATGTCAAAGATTTCTTTGACAACATCCACAAAGACTTAGTGCTTGATATATTTAGCAATTTCATGAAATTTGACAGAGAAGTCTCTGAATTGCTTGCAGAGATTTGCTGTTTTAGGTCTCATGTAATCCAGGGAGCCCTAACCTCAAGCTATCTGGCCAGTTTGTGCCTCCATGATATTGAGGGCGCCGTGGTTCATAGATTGTCGCGGAAAAGTCTTGTATATACGCGCTTAGTAGATGACATAACGGTTTCATCAAAGGTATCAAACTACGATTTTAGTTATGCTCTGGACATTATTAGGGCGATGCTTACTAGTAAGGACCTCCCGCTTAACGTTGTTAAAACTCGATCTATTTATGTTTCCAGCGAGCCTTTGACTGTCCATGGTCTAAGGGTCGCATTTCCTCAGCCTCGCCTTCCATCTGGAGAGATCGCTAGGATCAGGGCAGCCGTAAAAAATATAGAAAATTTAGCATCAGAGCGCGGCTATAGAACAACTCACGCTTACCGACACGATTTCAATCGCTGTATGGGGCGAGTAAACAAATTAGTCAGGGTGGGTCATGATCGATACGACTCGCTGCTCGCACGACTTAAGAAAATATTTCCTTTGCCTTCAAAAAAGGATATCGAGCGTGCGCGTGCAATGCTGGACCGCCTGGCTCGTGACTGTGCTACTAAACGTAGCACCTATTGGTATGCAAAGCGATACTATAAGCTTCAAGAAAGATTAATTATCCTAAAACGTTCATTTCCAGCTGTCACAAAAGAAATCAGAAAGTCGTTAAAGGGTTTGAAGCCTGATTATGAATAAAAAACTTGGCGAAATTTGGCGCGATTACCCATATCTAAACTACCTTGTCGTCGGACTATTATTGGTCGCCGCAACAGGCATAATACTGAGCACTATAACTATAATCATCACCGGCATTGACGGCGAGTTCGCCAGGCCTCCTTGCTTTAACAACGGATGCATTAAGAAGTTTTTAGAAATATATGACCAATCCTTTTTGATACTCATAGCAACTCTCAATTTACTTGTAGGGCTTGCGACGATTGGGGGGATAATAGTTGCGCTCATGAGTTTTCTAAATAGTGCGAACGCCACAGCACTATCAAACCACATCTCACATTTTTCTATATTTCAAAACTACATAGCATTAGAGATCTCCAAGCGCAACCGTATATCTCCTTCATCTGTAGATACATTTGTTTGGTATAATTTAATTTTCTCTGATTCGCGAAATGGGAAAACTTCAATTTCTGATGATTACTGCACCATCATCTCAGCTTTAAATAGTGAAATACTTTTTTCTAATGAACAAGCAAGAACTGCGCTTCAAGGCTCATTTCGATACATGCCACATCAGAAAAGAATCATCGATGCTCTAGGCTGTATGGGGGTCGCGCTAGGCCATCAGCCTAGAAATGAATTTTACGAGATTGAAGATCAAGTTTTTTCTTTGATATCTAGCCTAAATAAATCTTTTTGTTTCTCGGACAAAGTACCTGAGTTAGTGAAGAGGCAATACGTTTAATTTATCGAAATGCAGTATGTAATCTTTCCCGCTTCCATGGCAATTTCAGCTGGATTTCCACGTTCGCTATGCCTCAGAGAAAACATTTCAATATGTCCGCTGCTGGGGGTACCGGGTAATCTCGAATGACTGATATTGGCTGTTAGCGTCCCTCCGCCAAGGGCCGCTCTGGGTCGCCCCACGGTGATCGTCCGTAAATCCATAGCGGCCCTTGGCGGAGGATAGCAAACGGCCAAAATCAGATATTCAATCCATCAGCAAAACTAGAGAACTCAATTAACCTTCATCCAACTTCAGCTCAAATGCTATAGGAGCACTTCTTAGCAACTGACCTGGCCCTGGACCAAAGCGTCTGGGTACTGTCTCTTGCTCCAATGATGTCGCCCAAATATTGCAAACTTTGGCAGAATCAAGTTGCTGGCTGTTTTCGGCAATCGTGACAAATCTTTTGATCAATGCTGCGATTATTGCATACGAAAGTGATATGACGTGCGGAAGCACTCTAAAACCGGTCTCAGAAAATCCATCATAGGCAATTTTGTTATCTCTACCCAACAGGTAGCTTTTGGTTATCGCACTATATGTCCGATGTGTATACTTGCTGAGATCGCTATAAAGATCGCTTAAGTTTTTGGCTTTATCTTGGCACTCAAATTTTCTTATGAATTCTCTAAAAACCCTATGCGGAATGACTTCGCTATTATACCACCTAGCAAGATCTTTCCTTGCCCCATCACCAGCCAAATAAAAGTAGGCCGAAATATCCATTGTTTCAACCGCATCACGGAATAAGCGCGAGGCAATTCGATGCCTCTTTTCCTCTGTTAATTTCAAGGCATCTATTAGCGCCTCCAAGGCATCTATCTGTATTAGCCAGATCGCTTTGTCGAGAGTTCGTTCATCTCGATCAAAGTACATATCCTTTTCTGCATAGTGAAGCTTTATTGACGATAGAACCTTATAAGCTTCTCGATGAAATTGCTCTTGCCCCTCATACTCATACGGCTCATTCCACGCTTCTTCTGTGTCTCTGTCCCATACAAAACTTGGCATAAGTCTCGCCCATAAATTCAACTGTCATTGATACATCATGTCGCAATTTCCATTGTGATGGCGTGCCGCATAATGTTCTTGTCGATATCTTAGGTGTCACCAGCTCCCGGCCTCGGTAGAAAAACTCGTATACCCTAGACGAAAATTCATCCAAAGCTGCCACGACATACCACCCTGCTATAGCGTCTGCAGCGGACTACTCCAAGGTATTCCGCACAGCGGTGTGGTACATAATGAAGTTAGTCCGGATCACTAGCAGTCGGCAAGAAAAAGCCGTTGATAGCGTAGACCGCATGGCGAAATTGGAATGACGGCTGTTAGATAGAGGTTGGTCAGATGTTGAGGCGGACATGTGAGTACCGCGAGGCTGCGGGTTTGTAGCTGCTTGGCGTTGAACTAGGTGAGGGAGCGCTTTTGGCCAGTTGCTGCCGTTCGCGAGGGCCGCTTTCGACCCGCTGGTACGGTAAGTGCTTCCTAATCCTTTCCGTTGTGAAGCGATTGAGACAGCTCATGCCTTCAAATCAGGTAAAGAGCGGTCATAACGCTCTTACCGGCAAGGCCTGTTGAAGCAATGTACGACCGGAGCCCCTACCATGCCCTCAACCGCGTCTCGTGCACAGCTACGTCGCAAGCAGCATGTGCTACTGTCATATTCCGCTCGACGGCGGCTTAGATCACCTTGTACGAAGGGTGATACTGCTGCGGGGTATGGGCTCCAGTTTTGGGCAGAGCTATCATTTAATTGCTGGCGAGGAATAAAGTGACAAAGCTATTTGTGGATACGAATATATATCTCGATTTCTATCGGGATGCGCAAGATAGATTATCTTTGTTTGAGGAGCTAAAAACACTGAAAAACAACCTCATAATTTCAGAGCAAGGGTATAGAGAGTTTCAGAGAAATCGGACATCACAGCTAATTAATCTTGCCGCGGCGATCAAGAGAACCTCATCAACCTCCATATTTACCACGGCAGTGGTGCGGGACATGGTTGAGCATAAGGAAGCAACCCGTCTACAGTCAGAGGTTCGTAGGCTCGGAAAAAAATTGATGAGCAAGATTGATGCAATGCTTGAACCGAAGCCGGGAGACGATCCTGTGCTTGATGCGTACGAAAATCTAACTAAAAAATGCACTTTCATGGCAACGAAAAACGAACTTATTGCCAAGGCTAAAATACGAAAGATTTTAGGAAACCCACCAATTTCACCTGATAGACACTCGGTTGGCGACGAGCTACTGTGGGAAGAGTTGCTTGAATTCTGCGATGAGAATTTGATAATCGTATCAAAAGATAGGGCTTTCACAGAAAACAAGAAGGTTCTTAGAGATGAATTTGCTTCTATCAATCCTGGGAAAAACCTGACAATCGTAGAGTCGGTGAGTAAAGCGCTTAAATTATTAGGCGCAGCTTCAGACCGCTTAGAAGCGACAGAGGCTGAAATAGATTTCAATACCAAGAAATCTTTATCAATAATGGCCAACTCCATAATGGAAATTGCAATCAGAAAGTCATCCCCAATAATTTCAAGGATCGAAGATGATTTTTTATCTTTGAAAATCAAAAACGTAACTTTGGGCCAAAGAGGTCCTGACGAACATCACCTTGCTGATGCAATAGATGAGCTCATAAAGATGAAACTAATCGCAGACATTGGCAGTGGTATTTATGAGCTGACCGAAGAAGGTCAAGCCTATGAGCCGTTTGACTGAGCCATGTCTATTAAAAACATTATCATAATGAATAAGCTGGCCTTTTCTAGGGTGTTGCGATTTTCGCGGAATTAAGTCTTTCATCTACGACTCGTTACATTGATTGCCCGCTCTAAGGGGTTAGGCTTTGTACGAAAACCTTTGAAACTCCGTGGCTCAGATTTCCGTAGAGTTCTCGCCTTTTAGGCGAAGGACTCTGCTATGCCCAAGAGATACGAACTTTCTGACGAACACTGGGATATAGTCGCCGACCTCTTTGCCACAAATCAGCGTACCGGACGTCCAAGAGTTGACGATCGCTTGATGCTCAACGGCGTGTTGTGGGTGCTGTGCTCCGGCGCAGCCTGCCGGGATATGCCTGAGCGATTAGGCCCTTGGTCGACGGTTTATCAACGATTTCGAGACTGGCGAAATCAGGGCACCTTCGGTCAAATGCTCAAACGCCTACATGTCAAACTCAACGCTGAAGGCCTGATTGATCTAGACACTTGGTGTATTGACTCAACGGCAGTGAAAGCAACCCGGGCCTCATCTGGAGCAGGCAAAAAAGGGGGGCAGAAGAACCAGCGGACCACGCGCTCGGTAGAAGTCGGGGCGGACTAACTACGAAAATTCATATGGTTTGCGATGCCCGGGGTGTGCCCTTGCACTTCACCCTTTCCGGCGGGCAAGCCAGTGACATTTCCCATGCCCAGCCTTTGCTCGATGGCGTTTGCTTCCCAACCAAAGGAGGCCGGCCGCGCAAGCGATGTCGCAAATTGCTGGCCGACAAAGGCTACGACTCAGATGCTTTGCGCCGGTATTGCGACCGCTATCACATGCAGCCAGTGATTCCTTTCCGAGCCATGAAACGCAAGCCGACGCCAGGTTTGCCGCGCCTGCTCGACAGACCAAAGTACAAAGAGCGAAACGTTATCGAGCGGCTATTTGGGTGGCCGAAGGAACACCGCCGCTTGGGAACCCGCTACTGCAAGCTCGCCCAAAGCTACTCCGCAATGGTCACGCTGGCTTGCTGGCGGCGGTGTCTGCGACATTATTTTTCGTACAAAGCCTAAAAGGCGAGAACTCTACGAAAAATCAGGGCTCCAGCGTTTCTCACGGAGTTTCAAAGGTTTTCGTACAAAGCCTAAGGCTAACAATCGTGATGTGTCCGCGCAATCACCGCCTGCCCCATAGCGTAGGGCTCAGTATGTAGAAAATACTTCAGAAAGTCGTTGTTCAGGGATGACTTGCGTAGCTGCACATCAGCTGGGAGATGATGGGTTGCTGAACATACGAGACCATCGCGCTCAGTAGCACCATCCCGATCACGGTAGATAGCCAAGCACGAACACCACCAAAGTCATGAAGCAGGCGATGCATTTTAACCACACAAAGGCCGACGAAACACGCGTAGCCAGCCAAAACTATCCATTCTGAGGCCGTTGCCATTTGACTGTGTAGGATCGCCGAGGTGACAGCCTGATCGTAATGGGCGGAGTCACAGCTCTGTGCCATGGCCTTCAAACGTGCTCCGAGTGCTGGCATCTCAAAAATCTTGAGTAACACCAACCAACCAGCGAGATAGAAAAAGGTGTTTACGCTGACCAAGAGTTCACGCCCACTCCCCAAGACTCGTGCGGCCAATCCGAAACACACTCCATAGCAAGCCACAAGCAACCAATTCGCCAAAGTCATCACGCAGGCAAACTCAACGCTTGGTGTAATGCCCGCCAAGCGAGACGCTGGCAAACCCAGCACACCCAGTCCGATCGAAACGAGTATGCCAAACAACCAAGCCCGCGAACAGATTCCCTTACGCCCCTTCATCTCATCAAAAAACTCTGAATTTGATTGAATTAGAGTTCGCGCATCGGAGACCGATGCACACACGGTAGGCCACATCTTTTCCAGAAAGAATCCCGCTATTTTTTCCAAGTCGCTTTCTCTTTAAGTCTAGGGTTGCAGAATAAAAATTCGAAACCAAAAGCACAGCGGGTCACAGTTAAAAACTACGCAAGTACTTTAGGGATTTTTAGTACTATCACGAGAACTCACAAAGCCGCAATTTAGCATTTGAACTACAGTTTCACGGCCTATCAAGCGGCTCCGGAATAAACCCCTGCTCCCTCAGCGCCTTGATCACCCCACGTACCAGGTAATTGTTGGAAAAGCCAACGGTGTACTGCCTAGAACCAGGGCTGACCGGCAGCAGCATCCCCTGCTCCACCAGATTCTTGATCTGATAAGTCCGCTGGTTGGTCGTAAGCGTAGGCAGCGCCTGGGCAATATCACTGGACTTCACAACCTTCATCTTCACCACGCTGGCGAGAATGTGTTCCTCGGTCTGCGTAATCCACTCGCGGCTGCGTGCAAAGCTCACCGCCGGCAACAGGATGGCTTGGGTGAGGTAACCATAGTCGGTGAGCTTGTCCACCTTCTGCAGCTCGTCACGAATGCCCTGCAGCACATAGGTACACCACGCTTCCAACCCTGCTGTGGTACCGGTATCGGCAACACTCAGCATGTTGTAGTACTGGTCCCGGTCATTGCAGAACACCGCCGTGGGGTTGAGCACCCTGCCACCGGTGTTCACGTTGAACCCGTACTTCATCAACAACGCATAGGTCAGCAGCCTTACCACCCGCCCGTTGCCGTTGCCGAACGGGTGAATCCAGCCGAAGCGGTGGTGCGCCAGGGCGACTTTCATCAGTGCGTATTTTGGTGAGTCGTCGCGGTTGATGAAGCTGACCAGCTCTTGCATGTACTGCGGCACCAGCACGCCGTCCGGGGGCAGATGCTCTGCCTGCGCGATCCTGACCGCGCCTTCGCGATAGGCGCCAGGCGTTCTGTCGCCTTCACGCTGCAACCCATGCACGGTCATGGCGTGAAGCTCTCGAATCGTATGCTCTGTCAGGTCTACACCGGGCTGTATCACCGCTTCGATGTAGTCCATTGCCTTTTCGATGTTGGCAATTTCCAGCAGTTGGTCTGTGCTCTCGGCTGTGCCTTCGACCTTGCTGTCGATGTAGTCGGCCAGCGTAGTGTGGTTGCCCTCGATTCGAGCGGACCCCAAGCTCTCCAGCGTGTGGAACAACGCCTTCAGCTGAAAGAAAACCTGGGGTGGGGTGTCGCCTTCCAGCCTTAGCCTGCGCAAAAACTCGAGCTCGGCCAGCACGTCAACCAACGGCGAGTCGAAGGACGGGTTCAGCAGCTGCAGGTCGTGGTGAGAAAACTGGGGCATCTGAAAATTATCTCTAAACGGCAAAAGCATTATCTAGAAAAAATTCGATTTATACCCCGTAAACGCTAGGCATAACCGGTATTGCAGCTAAACACTATCTAGAAAAGCGTGCAACCTTAAGTGGAAAGCTGTGATCCATTAAGTCAAAAAACGCGCAGACCGCGGGCACAAAAAAGCCCGCACAAGGCGGGCTTTGATGGGGTGCCACATAGCGAGAAATCGCCACTGGCCAAGCATGTAATGGTGCCGGAGACAGGAATCGAACCTGCGACCTTCGCGTTACGAGTGCGCTGCTCTACCGACTGAGCTACACCGGCGTGTTGCGCAACGTACCACTGCCGTGGCGGTTACGCAAACCCCTGTTTCAACTCACTTTCACGGTGCCTTGCAGCCGTTTGGCGCAAGGTCTTCCTCCACCGTGGTGGCGCAGCTCCAGCCGGCCTGGGTGCGGGTGAGCGTGAGGGTTTTGCCCAGTACGTTGGCCGGTGCATCGGCCAGGGTGCAGACGATGCTGGCGGTGCCGGCGGCGGCATTGCCGCTGGCGGTGATGGCGCAGTGGGCGGTGGCGGGCTGGCCGCCCAGGCTTGCGACGTCGGGGACGTCCTTGCCGCTGTTCAGGCGAACGTCCATCGGGGTTTTCAGGGCGGTGATTTCCAGCAGCGCGGCGCTGGCTTTGGCGCTGGACTGGTGGTTGGTGTACATCGGGATGGCGATGGTCGCCAGTATGCCGATGATCGCCACGACGATCATCAGTTCGATCAGGGTGATGCCGCGTTGCCCTTTCATGAACGGTATTCCTTTGCAATGCGTTAAGGCCGGACTGGCTGACGAGGCGCCCCCGCCGACAGCGGCGCAGTAGGCCTGAACCGACACCTTTTGTCACCCCTGGGCGGCGGTGCGTCATCGTTGCTGGACTACTCTAGTGACCGTCACGCCAACGCGCCCGGGGTTGGGCCCGGCAAGCTGTTACGGGGCTTGTCGCACTACTGCAAAGGACTCGCACATGCACACCTCTACCCGCCTGTACGCCTGGGAAGGCGTCAATGCATCCGGTACTTATCAACAGGGCCAACAGGCCGGGCGCAGCCCGGCGTTCGTGCAGGCGTGGTTGCGCCAGCAGGGTATCCGCGCCACCCGCGTGCGGCCGGCGGGCGGGGTGCGCTGGCGCTGGCCGCAGCGGGCGGGCAAGGCGGATGCGGCGGGGTTCAGCCGGCAACTGGCGACGCTTTTGACGGCGGGGGTGCCGCTGCTGCAGGCGTTCGAGGTGATGGCGCGCAGCAGTGCGGATGCGGCCATGGGGGCGCTGGTGGCGAGGTTGAAACAGGATGTGGCGGCGGGGTTGGGGTTTGCCGATGCCTTGCAACGCCACCCTGCGTGGTTCGATGGGCTTTACTGCAACCTGATTCGGGTGGGTGAGCAGTCGGGCACCTTGGACCGGCAGCTGGAGCAGATGGCGCTGATGCTGGAGACGCGCCAGGCCCTGCGGCAGAAGGTGCGCAAGGCGATGTTGTACCCGGCGCTGCTGTTGAGTACCGGGCTTGGGGTGGCGGCGTTGCTGTTACTGGAGGTGGTGCCGCGCTTCGAGGGGATGTTTGCCAATGCCGAGCAGGCGTTGCCGGCATTTACCCAATGGGTGATCGACTTGTCCGCAGGGCTGGGCCGGAACGTTGGTTGGCTAGTGGTGTTGCTGGCTTCGTTGGGCGTGGGGTTGCGCGAGCTGTATCGGCGGCACCTGCCGGGGCGGTTGTGGATGCTGCGCCTGACCTTGCGGGTGCCGGTGTTGGGGCGCTTGCTGGGGCAGGCGGCGCTGGCGCGGTTTGCCCGCAGCCTGGCCACGGCCTATGGCGCGGGGGTGGCGTTGCTGGATGCGCTGGACACGGTGGCGCCGGTGAGCGGCAACAGCCTGCACGAGGCGGCCATTCGCCGCCTGCGCCAGGGGGTGGCGAACGGGATGGGGTTGCAGCAGGCGATGGAGGCGGACGGGTTGTTCCCGCCGCTGTTGTGCCAGCTGGTGGCGGTGGGTGAAGCCAGCGGCACCCTGGACCTGATGCTGGGCAAAGCGGCGCAGCATTACGAAACTCAGGTGGCCGAGGCGCTGGAGCAGTTGACCGCGCTGCTCGAGCCGGCCATCGTGCTGACCCTCGGGCTGCTGGTTGGTGGCCTGGTGGTGGCGATGTACTTGCCGATCTTCCAGTTGGGTAGCCTGATCTGAACATGAATGCCTGGACCGTTATCGTCGACCATCCGCCCTTCTTCTATTGCCTGGCTGCGCTGCTGGGGTTGCTGGTGGGCAGCTTCATCAATGTGCTGGCGTACCGCTTGCCGGTGATGCTCGAGCGCCAGTGGCTGCGCGAGGCGCAAGAGGTGCTGGGGCTGCCGCAAACCGTGCACGAGCGCTTCGACCTGTGCCTGCCGGCCTCGCGCTGCCCGCACTGCCAGCACCGCATCCGGGCGTGGGAGAACATTCCGGTGTTGAGCTACCTGGCGCTGCGCGGGCGTTGCTCGGCGTGCAAGGGACGCATTGGCGTGCGCTACCCGTTGGTGGAGCTGGGCAGCGCGCTGCTGTCGTTGCTGGTGGCCTGGCATTTCGGGCCGGGGCTGGCGGCGTTGCTGGTGATGCTGCTGACCTGGGGGTTGCTGGCGCTTAGCCTGATCGATGCCGACCACCAACTGTTGCCAGATGTGCTGGTGTTGCCGCTGCTGTGGCTGGGGTTGGTGGTCAATGCCTTCAGCCTGCTGGTGCCGTTGAGCGATGCGCTGTGGGGTGCGGTGGCGGGTTACCTGAGCCTGTGGTCGGTGTACTGGGTGTTCCGCCTGCTGACCGGCAAGGAGGGCATGGGCTTTGGCGACTTCAAGTTGCTGGCGATGCTGGGGGCCTGGGGCGGCTGGCAGATTTTGCCGGTAACCCTGATGGGCGCGTCGATTGCCGGGGCGCTGATCGGGCTGGTGTTGCTGCGCCTGCAACGCGCGCAGCGGGGTACGCCGCTGCCTTTTGGGCCCTACCTGGCGATTGCGGGGTGGATCGCATTGCTCTGGGGTGATGAAATAGTCGCCTCTTACCTGCAACTACTTGGCCCCTGATGAGCACAGCGCCCTTCACCCCCTGGATTCTTGGCCTGACCGGCGGCATCGGCAGCGGCAAAAGCGCCGCCGCCGAGCGTTTCGTCGAGCTGGGCGTGCACCTGGTCGATGCCGACCAGGCGGCGCGCTGGGTTGTCGAGCCGGGCCGCCCTGCCCTGGCCAGCATCGTCGAGCGCTTTGGCCCCGGCGTGCTGCAGGCGGACGGGCAACTGGACCGCGCGGCCCTGCGCCAGCTTATATTTGCCGACCCTGGCCAGCGCCAGTGGCTGGAGCAATTACTGCACCCGCTGATCGGCCAGGAGATTTTCAGCTACCTGGCCAAGGCCGAGACGCGCTATGCGGTGTATGTGTCGCCGCTGCTGATCGAGTCGGGGCAGTACCGCAAGACCCAGCGCATTCTGGTGATCGACGCGCCAACCGAATTGCAGGTGCAGCGCACCCTGGCGCGCGACAACACCAGCCCCGAGCAGGTGCAGGCGATTCTCAAGGCCCAGTTGGCCCGTGAAGAACGCCTGCGCCATGCCGATGACGTGGTGGTCAATGACCGCGACTTGCAAGCCTTGCATGACCAGATTGACCGCCTGCACCACTTTTACCTGACTTTGCGAGGAGGCCAGCCATGAGCCAGCCAATGACCGTTGAATGCCCGACCTGCGGGGCGCCTGTGGAATGGGGGGACAAAAGCCCGTTTCGGCCGTTTTGTTCAGACCGCTGCAAGCTGATCGACCTGGGGGCCTGGGCTGCGGAGGAACACAAGATCGCAGGGTCGCAGGAGTCTGAGGATGAGCTGTATTCGGGGGAGCTTGAGCCTCGGCACTGAGGGTTTGCCTGGTTGAATGCCATCGCGGGGCAAGCCCGCTCCCGCGCTGCCTGGTGATGTTGGGCTGGGGCGTGGGGGCGGGTTTGCCCCGCGGTGTTTTCGGGCCCCGGGGGTTGGCAGCGCAGTACCTGTGGGAGCGGGCTTGTCGGGGTGCCGAACCACCGCGAAGCAGGCGCCGCGGTGGATGGCACCGGCTTTGCCGGTGATCGCCGGCAAGCCGGCTCCTACAGGGGTGCGCGGCATATGTGCTATCCCGACTCAGCGCCCGTCGTCCTTCCACGGCGCCTGCAGGTAGCGGGTGCGGTTGAAGGTTTCCAGCCATTCGGGGCAGAACACCACCAGGGCGCTGATTACCGTGCCGTTGATGAACGCCTCGGGGAACATCATCAGCCACAGGTAACCGATGAAGTCGCTTAGCCACTCGGGCAGGGCGAACAGGCCGTCGAGCCAGAGCAGGCCGAGGGCGGCCAGCACGCAGAGCACCACCGTGAGGGCAGCGGGGAAGAACCCGCAGCAGAAGATATACACGAACAGGTTACGTGGCTGGGCACGCTCCACCAGCAGCGCGCAAACCTCGGTGATCAGCACCGGCAGGCCGACGATCAGCAGGCCGTTGACGCCCAATGCGGCGAGGTCCTGGCGGCCGAGCAGCAACAGGCCGATCTGGGCGAGAAAACCGCCCAGAATGGCCAGGGGCCAGTCCAGCAACAGGGTGACGGCGGTCATGCCGAGAAAGTGGTAGGACACCCCGGTGTCGAAGTCGCGGCGCACCAGCCACAGCGCAAACAAGCCGAACACAGTGCCGAACAGCAGGTGCTGGCGGCGGCTGTCACTGACCAGTTCGACCCAGCGGGTACGGCTGGCGGCCCAGGCCAGCAAGGGCAGGTAACCGAGCCAGCCGAGGGTGAGGCTGGTGCTGGACAATACCTGTGCGCTGATCACCTGGTGAATACCCCTGGCTGCCTTGTGGACAAGCCTGAGTCTACACCCATTCCCTGTCGCTGATTCCTACGCACAAACAGCATCTTACCGTCATGGATTAGCGACTAAGCTTGAACCCATGGACGACTCAGACTACTTGCGCCTGCTTACCATCCAGGCCGAACAAGCCAATGCATTCCTGTCCAATGCGCGCAAATGGGAGCGCGAGCGTTGGGTCTGCCAGCGCCTGCTGCAAGGGCTGAACATCCCCTACCGCAGCGACGACTTCACCCCGGCCGGGCAAGAGCCGCCGGATGTGCTGTTTCGCGATGCGGCGTTCGAGGTGTTTTTTGTGCTGGACGAGGGCCGCCGGCTCAACGACGAGTGGCGCGAAGAGCTGCAGCGCCGGCGCAGCGCGTTTTCGCTGAGCCAGCTGGTGCGCCGCGAGGCGCGGCCGCGGCGGATCAGCGCCCAGGAACTGCTGGACCGCCTGGCACCGACCTTGCGCAAGAAGGCGCACAACTACCGCGAGCGCGGGCTGGACCTGGGCGAGCTGGACATCATCGCCTTCGCCAGCCTCAAGCGTGAGGTGCTCGACCTCAACAGCCACTTCCCGCCGCCCACCGAATACCTGCGCCAGGGCTGGCGCTCGCTGTCGCTGGTGGGGCCGACCTTCGCCCGGGTGCTGTTCGCCCACCCGGATGCGCCGGACTTTTTGCGCGGCAACCTGGGGCGCAGCATCGTGTTCGATGTGGGCATCAGTCTTTGATCCACTGCCGAGACTGTTTGCGATGGCGTACACTCGGCGCCAGGGATAGAAAGCATTATCATTTGTTTCAAGTGCTTGCGTGAACGCTGTGGCGTGCACGCAGTCTCAAACGTCTACCTGACGAGGCCCACCATGACCAGCCGCCTGAGCCCTGAAGATCAGCGTCGCGTCGATGAGTACCTGAGTGCCCCCCAGCATCGTGTCGAGCGCAGGCCTTTCCGGCCTTGGCTGCTCCTGTTGCTGGTGGTGGCCGTGACCATCGGGTTGGGCCTGTTGAGCCGCTTGCTGAGTGGGTTGGTGCTATGAGCTGCCTTGCGCTCGCCCTCCCCTCGTGCCGTGCGCGGCCGGGCCTTGTGCCCACGAATTCCGTAAAACTTGTGAGATATCCCCATGACTCATCGCATCGTGATTGTCGGCGGCGGCGCCGGCGGCCTGGAACTGGCGACCCGCCTGGGTAAAACCCTGGGCAAGCGCAAGCAGGCCGAGATCACCCTGGTCGACGCCAACCTGACGCACATCTGGAAGCCGCTGCTGCACGAAGTGGCTGCCGGCTCGCTGAACTCCTCGGAAGACGAACTGAACTACGTGGCCCAGGCCAAGTGGAACCACTTCAACTTCCAACTGGGCCGCATGAGTGGCCTGGACCGTGAAGGCAAGCAGATCCAGCTGGCCGCCACCCTCGATGAAGAGGGCCGCGAGCTGCTGCCTGCGCGCACCCTGGGCTATGACAGCCTGGTGATTGCGGTGGGCAGCAACACCAACGACTTCGGCACCCTGGGGGCGGCGCAGCACTGCATCTTCCTCGACAGCCGCAAGCAGGCCGAGCGCTTCCACCAGCAGTTGCTCAACCACTACCTGCGCGCCCATGCCGGTGCGCCGGAAAGCGGCAAGATCAGCGTGGCCATCGTCGGTGCCGGCGCCACTGGCGTGGAGCTGGCGGCCGAGCTGCACAACGCGGCCCACGAGCTGGCGGCCTACGGGCTGGACCGCATCCAGCCCAAAGACATGCACATCACCCTGATCGAGGCGGGCCCGCGGGTACTGCCAGCGCTGCCGGAACGCATCAGCGTGCCGGTGCACAAGACCCTGGAAAAGCTGGGGGTGACGGTGATGACCAACGCGGCAGTCAGCGAAGTGACCGAGGATGGCCTGAAAACCGCCGGCGGCGAAGTGATCCAGGCGAGCCTCAAGGTGTGGGCGGCGGGCATTCGTGCGCCGGGCTTCCTGAAGGACATCGACGGGCTGGAGACCAACCGCATCAACCAGCTGGTGGTGCGCCCGACCCTGCAGACCACCCTGGACGACAATATTTTCGCCTTTGGCGACTGCGCCGCCTGCCCGCAGCCGGGTAGCGACCGTAACGTGCCGCCGCGCGCCCAGGCTGCGCACCAGCAGGCTTCGCTGCTGGTGAAGGGGCTCAAGGCGCGCCTGGAAGGCAAGCCGCTGCCGAGCTTCGAGTACAAGGACTACGGCTCGCTGGTGTCGCTGTCGCGGTTCTCGGCGGTGGGCAACCTGATGGGTAACCTGATGGGCAGCGTGAAGCTGGAAGGCTGGCTGGCGCGTATGTTCTACGTGTCGCTGTACCGCATGCACCAGATGGCGCTGTATGGCGTGTTCCGCACGGCGATGCTGATGCTGGGCAGCAAGATCGGCCGCGGCACCGAGCCGCGCCTGAAGCTGCACTGAGGCTGATGCGCGCTCTGTAGGAGCCGGCTTGCCGGCGATGGGGCCAGCAGCGCCAGCACATGCCTGACAGGCAAATGAAAAAGGGCATCCCGGTTGGGGTGCCCTTTTTTATTGTGCATTGCCTGGGCGGGCCCTATCGCCGGCAAGCCGGCTCCTACAGGGGGCGTGGGTGGGCCGCGAATAGGGCGAGATAAAACGCAGGCAAAAGAAAAAGGGCATCTCATTTGAGATGCCCTTTTTACATGGTGGGTCGTGTAGGATTCGAACCTACGACCAATTGGTTAAAAGCCAACTGCTCTACCAACTGAGCTAACGACCCGGAAAATGGTCGGGGTGAGGGGATTCGAACTCCTGACATCCTGCTCCCAAAGCAGGCGCGCTACCGGACTGCGCTACACCCCGAGATTGGCTCCGCGACCTGGACTCGAACCAGGGACCCAATGATTAACAGTCATTTGCTCTACCGACTGAGCTATCGCGGAACTGAACTTCGGTACAACCTTTACAGCTTCGAAGTCTGTGTTAGCTTCGAACTCTTTAGCGTTGTCGCTGCTGAGGCCGGCTATTCTACATTCTTCGTTTTGCTTGTCAACCACTTTTTTTCACTCAACTTACTGATTTGTAAGTTGTTTTGCGGTCACCGGTGTTGCTGGTGATTCGCTTAGTGCCTGACAGCGGGGCGAATATTAGGGGCACTCTGATTTTTGTGCAAGCATTTTTTTCAAAATTTTCAGCGAGTTATGGCTGACGCTGGAAAACCAGGGGTTTGAGGGCCCTATCGCCGGCAAGCCGGCTCCTACAAGGAAGGCATATCCCCTGTAGGAGCCGGCTTGCCGGCGATGCTTTTTCAGGCAAAGACGATCTCGTCCCCTTCCACTTGTGCAGTGATCGCCGCGCCAGGCACAAACTGGCCGCCGAGGATCAGTTGCGCCAGCGGGTTCTCGATCCAGCGCTGGATCGCTCGCTTCAGAGGGCGTGCGCCATACACCGGGTCGTAACCGACGGCGATCAGCTTGTCCAAGGCTTCCGGGCTCAGGCTCAGCGACAGCTCGCGCTCGGCCAGGCGGCTGCGCAGGCGGCCGAGCTGGATTTCGGTGATGCCGGCGATCTGCTCGCGGCCCAGGGGCTCGAATACCACCACCTCGTCGATACGGTTGATGAACTCGGGGCGGAAGTGCGAGCCCACTGCGTCCATCACCGCCGCACGCTGCGCCTCGCGGTCACCGACCAGTTCCTGGATTTGTGCCGAGCCCAGGTTGGAGGTCATCACGATCACCGTGTTGCGGAAGTCCACGGTGCGGCCATGGCTGTCAGTCAGGCGGCCATCTTCAAGCACCTGCAGCAGCACGTTGAACACATCCGGGTGGGCTTTTTCAACCTCGTCCAGCAACACCACCGAGTACGGCTTGCGGCGCACGGCTTCGGTCAGGTAACCGCCCTCTTCATAGCCGACATAGCCTGGCGGGGCGCCAATCAGCCGGGCCACGGAGTGTTTCTCCATGAACTCGGACATATCGATGCGCACCATGGCCTCTTCGGTATCGAAGAGGAACTCGGCCAGCGCCTTGCACAGCTCGGTCTTGCCCACGCCGGTCGGGCCGAGGAACAGGAACGAGCCGCTCGGGCGGTTGGGGTCGGACAGCCCGGCGCGGGAGCGGCGCACGGCGTTGGCCACGGCGGTGACTGCTTCGTCCTGGCCGATCACGCGCTGGTGCAGCAGGCCTTCCATCTTCAACAGCTTCTCGCGCTCGCCTTCGAGCATTTTCGACACCGGGATGCCGGTCCACTTGGACACCACTTCGGCGATTTCTTCCTCGGTGACCTTGTTGCGCAGCAGCTGGTTCTCGCTCTTGCCGTGCTGGTCGACCATCTGCAGGCTGCGCTCCAGGTCCGGGATGACCCCGTACTGCAGCTCGGCCATGCGGCTGAGGTCGCCTTTGCGGCGGGCGGCTTCAAGCTCCTGGCGGGCTTGCTCGATTTTTTGCTGGATCTGCGCCGAACCTTGTACCTCGGCCTTTTCAGAGGCCCAGATTTCTTCGAGGTCGGCGTATTCACGCTCGAGGCGCTCGATTTCTTCGGTCAGCTTCTCCAGGCGCTTCTTGGCTGCTTCGTCCTCTTCTTTCTTCAGCGCCTGGGATTCCACCTTCAGCTGGATCAGGCGACGGTCGAGGCGGTCGAGCACTTCGGGCTTGGAGTCGATCTCCATGCGGATACGGCTGGCAGCCTCGTCGATCAAGTCGATGGCCTTGTCCGGCAGCTGGCGGTCGGTGATGTAGCGGTGGCTGAGCTTGGCCGCGGCAATGATGGCGCCGTCGGTGATGGCCACCTTGTGGTGCACTTCATAGCGCTCTTTCAGGCCACGCAGGATGGCGATGGTGTCTTCCTCGCTCGGCTCTTCTACCAGTACCTTCTGGAAACGGCGCTCGAGGGCGGCGTCCTTTTCGATGAACTGGCGGTATTCGTTCAGCGTGGTGGCGCCGACGCAGTGCAACTCGCCACGGGCCAGGGCCGGCTTGAGCATGTTGCCGGCGTCCATGGCGCCCTCGCCCTTGCCGGCGCCGACCATGGTGTGCAGCTCGTCGATGAACAGGATGATCTGGCCTTCCTGCTTGGACAGCTCGTTGAGCAGGCCTTTGAGGCGCTCTTCGAACTCGCCGCGGTATTTGGCACCGGCAATCAGCGCGCCCATGTCCAGCGCCAGCAGGCGCTTGCCTTTGAGGCCGTCGGGCACTTCGCCGTTGATGATGCGCTGGGCCAGGCCTTCGGCGATGGCGGTTTTACCGACGCCGGGCTCACCGATCAGCACCGGGTTGTTCTTGGTACGGCGCTGCAGCACCTGCACGGTGCGGCGAATTTCGTCGTCACGGCCGATCACCGGGTCCAGCTTGCCTTCTTCGGCGCGCTTGGTCAGGTCGACGGTGTACTTGTCCAGGGCCTGGCGCGATTCTTCGGCGTTGGCGTCATTCACTGCCGCGCCGCCGCGCAGGTTGTTGATGGCGTTTTCCAGGGCCTTCTTGCTCACGCCCTGGCCAAGCAGCAGCTTGCCGACCTTGCTGTTCTCGTCCATGGCGGCGAGCAGCACCAGTTCGCTGGAGATGAACTGGTCGCCCTTCTGCTGGGCCAGGCGGTCGGCCTGGTTGAGCAGGCGCGCCAGGTCCTGAGACATGTTGACGTCGCCGGTGGGGTTCTGGATTTTCGGCAACTGGTCGAGCTCTTTGCTCAACGCCTTGCGCAGGCTGTTGATGTCGAAGCCCACCTGCATCAGCAGCGGCTTGATCGAACCGCCCTGCTGCTCGATCAGCGCCTGCAGCAGGTGCAGGGGCTCGATGGCCGGGTGGTCCATGCCAACGGCAAGGGATTGGGAGTCGGATAACGCCAGTTGCAGCTTGCTGGTCAGTCGGTCTATTCGCATGGGGATACCTTCCTTTAAAGGGCAGGCGGAGCGATGGACAGCACCTTTGTGAAGAACCTGCCTGAGATGACCAATAGATAAGGCTGATTCTGGAAGATTCAAGCGTAGCGGGGTTGACGAGGGTCAGCCTGGAGTATCGGCGTTGGGGCATTCGCGGGTAAACCCGCTCCCACAGGGACCGCACGCCCCTCAAACCTGCACCGCACCTGTAGGAGCCGGCTTGCCGGCGATGAGGCCGCGACAGGATGCTCACAACCCTCAACAGCAGTGCGGTACCTGTGGGAGCGGGCTTGCCCGCGAACACCGGCGCAGCCGGTGCCAGGCACCGCGTCGCCCGCATCGCTGGCAAGCCAGCTCCTGCAGGATTGCGCAAAGCCTGAGCCCAACGCTGTACCTGTGTGTGGGTTTACCCGCAGAGGCCGCGACAGGCTAACGCGTATTCAGCCAGACCAGCGAAGCGAAGCGCCCGCCCTGGGGCGTACGGCGGTAGGAGAAGAAGCGCGGGTCACCGACGGTGCACAAGCCACCGCCGTAAACGGCGGTCACGCCGCAGGCGGCCAGGCGGATGCGCGCCAGCTGGTAGATGTCGGCCAGCAGCTTGCCCGGGCGCTCGCCCGGCACAAAGGCATCGACTGCCTCGGGGTGCTGGGCGGTGAAGGCATCGCGCACCTCCATGCCCACTTCGAACGCCTGCGGGCCGATGGCCGGGCCCAGCCACACCAGCACCTCTTCGGGTGGTAGGGCCAAGCGCTCGAGGGTGGCCTCCAGCACGCCACCGGCCAGCCCGCGCCAGCCGGCGTGGGCGGCGGCCACGCGGGTGCCGGCGCGGTCGCAGAACAACGCGGGCAGGCAGTCGGCGGTCATGGCGGTGCAGGCGATGCCGGGCTGGTCGGTCCAGCTGGCGTCGGCTTCGGCGACCACGCCGGGGTTGGCGTCGGCCACCACCACGCCGTGCACCTGCTTGAGCCAGGCTGGCTGAATAGTGAATTCGTCGCTCAGGCGGCGGCGGTTCTCGGCGACCGCCTGCGGGTCGTCGCCCACGTGGTCACCGAGATTGAAGGTATCAAAGGGCGCCAGGCTGACGCCGCCGGCGCGGGTGGTGACGCAGGCGCGGACCGAGGCCGGGGCAGGCCAGTCGGGGAACAGCAGCGCCAGCGCCAGCTCACTCATCCGATGAAGCTCTCGCGGTCCTGGTCGAGCAGCGACAGCAGCCACTGGAAGTCATCCGGCAATTCGGACTTCCATTCCATGCGCTCGCCGGTGGTCGGGTGGTCCAGTGCCAGGAAGCGTGCATGCAGGGCCTGGCGCGGGAAGTTTTTCACCGCCTCGACCATGGCCACGCTGGCAGCCGGCGGGATTCGGAAACGCGTACCGTAGGTTTGGTCGCCGACCAGCGGGTAACCGACATGGGCCATGTGCACGCGGATCTGGTGGGTGCGGCCGGTTTCCAGCTTGACCCGCACATGGGTGTGCGAACGGAAGCGCTTGAGCACGCGGTAGTGGCTGACCGCAGGCTTGCCGCCGTCGGTGACCGCCATGCGCTGGCGCTCACCGCCGTGACGGCCGATCGGGGCGTCGATCTTGCCACCGGCGATCACCACGCCGACCACGATGCATTCATAGATGCGGCTGACCGAACGTTTTTGCAGCTGGTCGACCAGGTTGGTCTGCGCCTGCAGGGTCTTGGCCACCACCATCAGGCCGGTGGTGTCCTTGTCGAGGCGGTGCACAATGCCTGCGCGCGGCACGTTGACGATGTCCGGCACGTGGTGCAGCAAGGCGTTGAGCAGGGTGCCGTCGGGGTGACCAGCGGCCGGGTGCACCACAAGCCCTGCTGGCTTGTTGATCACCAGGATCTGGTCGTCCTCGTAGACGATGTCCAGCTCGATGTCCTGAGCCACCCATTCGCCCTGGGCTTCCTGCTCGGCTTCAAGGGCCAGGACAGAGCCGCTGTGGACGATATCGCGCGGCCGCAGTACCGCGCCATCGACGGTCAGGCGGCCATCTTTGATCCACGAGGACAGGCGCGAACGCGAGTACTCGTCGAACAGTTGGGCGGCGACTTGGTCGAGGCGTTGGCCGCCCAGTTCGGACGGGACCTCTGCGCTAAGTTGAATGATCTCGGACATGCTCGAATCGACGGGCGTTCAGCCTTTGGTTTCGGCTGCGCGCTTGTGGTTAAATACGGCTTCTTTTGCCCCGGGGTTTGGCCGGGGGCGCTCATCATAACAGGACGGCACCGCCCAAGACAGCGGCCGTCAAAGGGACGCAAGCCGCCATGCAAGTGAAACACCTGCTGCTGATCGCCATCCTCGGGCTCACCGCTGCCTGTTCCTCGAACAAGGAAGTCATTGACGAGAACCTCAGTGAGGCTGAGCTGTACCAGCAGGCGCAGGCCGACCTGGACAGCCACAGCTACACCAGCGCCGTGAACAAGCTCAAGGCCCTGGAATCGCGCTACCCGTTCGGCCGTTACGCCGACCAGGCCCAGCTCGAGCTGATTTACGCCAACTACAAGAACACCGAGCCAGAAGCTGCCAAGTCGGCCGCCGAACGCTTCATCCGCCTGCACCCGCAGCACCCGAACGTCGACTACGCCTACTACCTGAAAGGCCTGACTTCGTTCGACCAGGACCGTGGCCTGGTGGCGCGCTTCCTGCCGCTGGACATGACCAAGCGTGACCCGGGTGCCGCGCGCGACTCGTACAACGAGTTCGCCCAGCTGACCAGCCGCTTCCCCAACAGCCGCTACGCCCCGGACGCCAAGCAGCGCATGATCTACCTGCGCAACCTGCTGGCCTCCTACGAAATCCACGTGGCCAACTACTACCTCAGCCGCGAGGCTTATGTAGCGGCTGCCAACCGTGGCCGCTACGTGGTGGAAAACTTCCAGGAAACCCCGTCGGTAGGTGACGGCCTGGCGGTGATGGTCGAGGCGTACCAGCGCATGCACCTGGACGAGCTGGCCGCCACCAGCCTTGAGACTCTCAAGCTCAACTACCCGGACCACCCGAGCCTGGTCGACGGCCAGTTCGTCGCCAAGGAAGACGAAAACGGCAACCGCTCGTGGCTGTCCAAGGCCACCCTGGGCCTGATCGAGACCGACACCCCGCTGCCGCCGGGTGAAACCCGCGCCAACCAGGACGTGGTGCGCCAGTTCCAGGACGCCCGCGCCGAGATGCCGCAGGAGCTGCTGCCCAAGGACGAGAACGGCGACCCGATCCTGCCGGAAGGCCCGAAAGAAGCCGAGAAGGACCGTTCGTGGTTCAGCTACATGACCTTTGGTCTGTTCGACTGATACGGCGGTACATGAGAAAGGGAGGCCTCGGGCCTCCCTTTTTTTATGCCTGCGTCCTAGACTGTCGGCTTCTTTTATCGACAAGCTGGACACCATGGTTCGCCTACTCTTCTGGATCGCCCTGATCGCTGCCGCCTGCTGGCTGTGGCGCAAGTTCAAGACCAGCCAGCAATCGCCTGCCGAGCCACGGCTCGAAGACCCGCTGCGCATGGTGCGCTGCGCCCATTGCGGCGTGCACCTGCCCAATGACCGTGCGTTGCAGCGCGGCAGCGAGTGGTATTGCAGCCAGCAGCATCTGGAGCAGGGGCCAGGGCGCTGAGACCGGCCATCGACGCACCTGCTCCCACAGGATCACGCACAACCTGTATCAAGCACCGTACCTGTGGGAGCAACTGTCTTGAGCTGCCTGAACCGGCCTCATCGCCGGCAAGCCGGCTCCTACAGGTTCAGCGCAGGGCTCAGGTTCGGCGCAATCCTGTGGGGGCTTTAGCCGCGAAGCAGGCACCGCGGTGGATGGCACCGGCTTCGCCGGTGTTCGCGGTGGTCCGGCATCCCGGTAAACCCGCTCCCACAGGGACTGCATAAGCTTTAGACCAGTGCCGTACCTGTAGGAGCCGGCTTGCCGGCGATGAGGCCGGTCAGCCCAGCCGCCCGGCCGGGGCGTAGGGCGCGGGGTCGATAATTGGCGGGCGCGCCAGCAGCAGGTCGGCGAGCAGCTGACACGAGGCTGGCGCCAGCACCAGGCCGTTGCGGTAATGGCCGCAGTTCAGCCACAGGCCCGGGTGGCCTGGTACTTCGCCGATATACGGGATGCCTTCGGGTGAACCCGGGCGCAAACCGGCCCAGTGCCCCACCACTTCGGCGCCTGCCAGCGCCGGCAGCAGGTCGATGGCCGAGGCCTTGAGGCTGGCCAGCGCATCCTCGGTCGGGGTCTTGTCGTAGCCGGCGTGCTCCAGCGTGCTGCCCACCAAAATATGCCCGTCGCGCCGCGGAATCGCATAGCGCCCCTTGGCCAGCACCATGCTCGGCAAAAAGTCCTCGGCGCACTTGAACAGGATCATCTGGCCCTTCACCGGCTCCACCGGCACTTTCAAGCCAAGGGTCTGCAGCAGGTCGCCACTCCAGGCGCCGGCACTGAGCACCACCTGGTCGGCAGCCAATACACCGGTTTCGGTCTGCACGCCGGTAATGCGCCCGCCCTCTTGAACGAAACCACTGATCTGGCAATGCTCGCGCAGGGTGACGTTGGGCAGCGCCAGCAGCGCGGCCTTGAGCGACTTGACCAGGCGCGGGTTACGCACGTTGGCGACACCGGCCATGTACACCGCATGCCGGTAGCCTGGGCCGAGCACCGGCACCGCGTCGTAGGCGGCCGAGATATCCACGGCGCTCAGCGGGCGCTGCTCGCGGGCGGCCCAGGCCAGGGCTTCGGCCTCATCATCGAGGTCCAACCAGTACAGCCCGGTGGTGTGCACCTCGGGGTCCAGCCCGGTGCTGGCGAACAGGCGCTCGCCCAGTTGCGGGTAGAAATCCTGGGACCAGTGCGCCAGGGCGGTCACCGCCGGGCTGTAGCGCCACGGGTACAACGGCGAAACAATGCCGCCACCGGCCCAGGACGACTCGCGCCCCACCTCGCCCTGGTCGCAGACCACCACCTGGTCGACCTCGGCGGCCAGGTTGAAGGCGCTCAGCAGGCCGATGACTCCGCCGCCGACAATCACTACTTGCTTGCTCATCGCTAGATCCAACACCTGAAGTAATTCCACGGTGCACGGGCACCTCTTGACCTTCAGCTCCCCCAGCACTGCGTGGCGCTTTCGCTGGCGCCCGGGTTGCCGCGCACGCCAGCCTGGTCGAGCTGGAAGTCGCCGCACGGGTCAAACGCCATGGACGAGCCCGGCAAGCGCAGGGCCAGCAGGGTGAAACCGTACTGGTCGCGTTGGGCCTGCAAGCGGTAATGGCGGCTGCCTGTGGGCAGGGGTGTCACCAGCGAGTCGTTGTCGGCATAGCTGCCAACGCGGGCGTGATGGCGCTCCAGGCGTAGGGCCGCATCGTGCAGCAGACCGACCACTTCGCTGCGTGCGGCGCGCCGCAGGGCGTCGCTGTAACTGGGGTAGGCAATGGCTGCCAGCATGCCGATCAGCGCCACGACAATCAATGTTTCAATCAGGTTAAACCCTTGCTGCATGTCAGCCCTCCTGCAAACGCTGGCGCCAGCTGACCCGGCGCAGCGTGGCGGAGGCGTCCAGCGCGTACACCGCCTCCAGCACCTGGCGCGCGCGTGCTTCGCTGCTGATGGCGGTCACCCGCACCAAGGTCACAGGCTCGTCGGGCGGCAGGCCGGCGGCACGGGTGGTGCTGCCCAGGTGTTGCAGGAAGACAAAGCCGCTTGGGGTTTGCTGCCAGGGCTGCACCGGGGCCTGGGGTGGAATTGCCGGAGGCAGGCAACTGACGCAGCGCGGCGGCAGCGCACCGGGCAACAGGGCTGCACCTTCGAGCAATCCGGCTTCTGCCTGTTCGAACGCCCGGGCAACCGCCAACTGCTCACCCACCAGCCGCTGCCGGGCCTGCGCCTCGTGCAGCACTTGAGCTGCCAGCAGGCCCAGCAGCAGGCTCAGGCCGAGGGCCAACAGCAGCACCACCCCGCGTTGGCGACTCATGCCTCACCCGCCAGGTTACGCAGCGCTACGCTGATGCGGTGCTGCTGCTCGAGCTGATGCATTGGGTCGTACAGGGTGAGCTGTATGTCCAGGCGCTCGCCCTCCTCGGCCTCGAGCCGGGTCACTTGCAGCGCCTTCACGTTGTCGATCAGGCTGGCGTTCTGGCTGCGGGTGGTCAGGCTCAGGCTGCCGTTACGCAGCTGGTAGCTGAGCCGACGTACCGGCAGGGCGAGGAGGTTTTCCCCCGACACATGCTGGCCATCCTGCACCTTGGCCCAACTGCGGCAATCGGTGAGTACGGTCCAGTCCGGGGCGCCGGACAACCCCGGCAGCGCGGCACCGACCAGTGTCAGGCTGCCATGGCCGATGGTGATCGGCTCGGCGAACGCCTGGGCGGCATCAGGGCTGCCGAAGTCCGCCCCCTGCAGTTGCAGACAACCGAACATGCCGGCCATGCGCACATCCTCGGCGATACGCAGCAGCACAAGACGGGCGTCATCCTGCAAGCGCGCGGCGGCCCCCTGCTGGGCCCAGGCCTGATGCGCGGACAGGAACAAGCGGCTGGCACCGGTCAACAGCAACGCAGCCAAGGCCAGCGCCAGCAGGGTTTCGATCAGACCGAGCCCGGTTTGCCGGCGCTTCATGGCAGCACCTTGCCCTGCAGGCGTAACTGCCGGGCTTCGCGGGCATCAGGCCAGTGCAATTCCAGTTGCAGGGTGTTCCCTGCCGGGCTGATACGCAGGCTGGCCGATGCCCCCAGCGCCGAAACCACCTGCCCGCGCCAGCGCGCCTCGTCATTTGCCGAAAAACGCCCGGCCGCCCTCACCTGCTCCAACATGCCCTGCGCCAGTTGCACTGCCTGGCCTTCGCGCCGGGCGCTGTCGAAGCCCTGCACGCCGCGCATCTGCAACGCTGCCGCCGTCACCAAGCCCAAACCCAGCACCGTCATTGCCACCAGCACCTCCAGCAACGCCATACCACCTTGCTTTGCCTGCATCGCTCCCCTCCTGGGAAATTTCCCCTGCTGTTCACCGACCTGGCCGACTGGCCGGCACGCGCACCGACCGCGACACTTCAGCGAAGCACTTCCAGGGAGGAATGCACGGTGAAGCAACAAGGGGTAACACTGATACAAATGATGTTCGCGCTGGCCGCAGCCGGCCTTCTGACGCAACTGGGGGTAACGGCCTACAGCAGGATGAGCGATGACCTGCACCAGGCAGCCGTGACCCGGGCGCTGGCCCAGACCCTGCGCGAGGCGCGCAACCAGGCGGCGCTGCGCCACCGGGCGGTACTGGTGCAGCCGCTACAAGGGGATTGGGGCAAGGGTTGGCAAATGACGCTGGAGCACAACGGCCAGTTGCTTGGGGAGTATCAGCCGCCAAGGCCGATGCGGATCGTGGCCAGTGGCACCAGGGTGGTGAGGTTCAGCGCACGGGGGGCGCCGTTGGGGATGGGGTTTGGCGGCATCACGCTGCTCATCTGTCAGCGCGTACCGCCGCTCAGCCTGCAGCAGGTGGTGCTGAGCCCGAGCGGGCGGGTGAGCCTGCGCAACGAGGAAGATGCCCGTTGCGCAGGGGGCTGATCAGATCAGCGAGCGTACCCGCAGCTCTTTGGGCATGGAGAAGGTGATGTTCTCCTCGCGCCCGTCCAGCTCTTCGGCGCCGGTGGCGCCCCAGGCCTTGAGCTGCTCGATGACGCCACGTACCAGCACCTCGGGGGCCGAGGCGCCGGCGGTGATGCCGATGCGCTGGACGCCATCGAACCAGGCGCGTTGCAGGTCTTCGGCGCCGTCGATCAGGTAGGCCGGGGTGCTCATGCGCTCGGCCAGCTCACGCAGGCGGTTGGAGTTGGAGCTGTTGGGGCTGCCGACCACCAGTACCACGTCGCATTCGTCGGCCAGTTGCTTGACGGCGTCCTGGCGGTTTTGCGTGGCGTAGCAGATATCGTCCTTGCGCGGGCCGCCGATGTTGGGGAAGCGCGCACGCAACGCATCGATGACCCGGCTGGTATCGTCCATCGACAGCGTGGTCTGGGTGACGAAGGCCAGGTGGTCCGGGTCGTTCACCTGCAGTTGGGCGACGTCTTCCTCGTCTTCGACGAGGTAGATGGCGCCACCGTTGCTGGCGTCGTACTGGCCCATGGTGCCTTCGACTTCCGGGTGCCCTTCGTGGCCGATGAGGATGGTCTCACGGCCGTCACGGCTGTATTTGGCAACCTCGATATGCACCTTGGTCACCAGCGGGCAAGTGGCGTCGAACACCTTCAGGCCGCGGCCGGCGGCTTCCTGGCGCACGGCTTGGGATACACCGTGGGCGCTGAAGATGACGATGACGTCATCCGGCACCTGGTCCAGCTCTTCGACGAAGATCGCGCCGCGGTTGCGCAGGTCTTCGACCACGAACTTGTTGTGCACCACTTCGTGGCGCACGTAGATCGGCGGGCCGAAAACCTCGAGCGCACGGTTGACGATCTCGATCGCCCGGTCGACCCCGGCGCAGAAGCCGCGCGGGTTGGCGAGTTTGATTTGCATGCTCGGCTCCAGGCTCACACGGCCTTCACGTCGAGGATTTCCACCTCGAAGCTCAAGGTCTTGCCAGCCAGCGGATGGTTGAAATCGATGGTCACCTGGTGGTCATCGAAGTCTTTGACCACACCGGGCAGTTCGGTGTTGGCGGCATCGTTGAAAATCACCAGCAAGCCGTCGGACAGCTCCATGCCTTCGAACTGCGAGCGCGGCATTACCTGCACGTTCTGCGGGTTGTGCTGGCCGAAGGCGCTTTCCGGGGCAAGGCTCAGGGTGCGCTTGTCACCGGCCTTGAAGCCGAACAGCGCGGCCTCGAAGCCGGGCAGCAGGTTGCCGTCGCCAACCTTGAACACGGCCGGGGCCTTGTCGAAGGTGCTGTCGACGGTGTCGCCGTTTTCCAGGTGCAGCGCGAAGTGCAGGGTGACTTCGGTGTTCTGGCCGATACGGGTCTCAGTCATGGACAGGCTCCTCGGACTTCTTGCTCTTGAACATATCCAGCGCCAGCATCACCGCGCCCACGGTGATGGCACTGTCGGCCACGTTGAAGGCCGGGAAATAATGGCGGTTTTGCCAGTGCACCAGGATGAAGTCGACCACGTGGCCCAGCACGACACGGTCGTACAGGTTGCCCAGCGCGCCGCCCAGCACCAGGGCCAGCGCCACGGCCAGCCAGGTTTCGTTGCGGCCCAGGCGCTTGAGCCAGACCACCAGCACGGCACTGACCACGATCGCGATCAGGGCGAACAGCCAGCGCTGCCAGCCGGAGCTTTCAGCGAGGAAGCTGAACGCGGCGCCGGTGTTGTAGGCCAGGGTCCAGCTGAAGTAGTCGGGGATGACCACGATCTGCTGGTACAGGCTCAGCGCGCCCTCAAAGTAGACCTTGGTGGCCTGGTCGAGGACCAGCACCACCAGGCTCAGCCAGAGCCAGGCAAGGCGCCCGAAGCGCCCAGCTGCATTAGGCATAGTGGCGTACCTCGCCGCTGCCGCTCAGGTTGTCGACGCAACGGCTGCAGATTTCCGGGTGCTCCGGGTGGCTGCCGACGTCGGCGCGGAAGTGCCAGCAACGGCCGCACTTGGCGTGGCCGGACTTGACGATCTTAAGCTTCAGGCCTTCGACTTCGGTGGCAACCGCATCGGCCGGCGCCTGGGCGAACGGCACGACGCTTGCGGCCGAGGTGATCAGCACGAAGCGCAGCTCGTCGCCGAGCTTGTTCAGGTCGGCGGTCAGGCCGTCCTCGGCGAACAGGGTGACTTCGGCCTGCAGGTTGCCGCCGATCACCTTGGCGCTGCGCTGGTTTTCCAGCTCCTTGTTGACCGCGGCCTTGACGGCCATGACGCGGTCCCAGTAAGCGCGGTCCAGCTCGGTGCCTTCGGGCAGCTCGCTCAGGCCCTGGTACCAGCCGTTGAGCATCACCGACTCGTTGCGCTCGCCTGGCAGGTACTGCCAGATTTCATCGGCGGTGAACGCCAGGATCGGCGCGATCCAGCGCACCAGGGCCTCGCTGATGTGGTACAGCGCGGTCTGGCAGGAACGCCGGGCGACACTGTTGGCGCCGGTGGTGTACTGGCGGTCCTTGATGATGTCGAGGTAGAAGCCGCCCAGCTCTTGCACGCAGAAGTTGTGCACCTTGGAGTAGACGTTCCAGAAGCGGTATTCGCCGTAGTGCTCTTCGAGCTCGCGCTGCAGCAGCAGGGCGCGGTCTACCGCCCAGCGGTCCAGGGCGATCATGTCTTCTGGCGCCAGCAGGTCGCGGGCCGGGTCGAAGCCGGACAGGTTGGAGAGCAGGAAGCGCGCGGTGTTGCGGATACGCCGGTAGGCGTCGGCGCTGCGCTGCAGGATCTGCTCGGAAACCGCCATTTCACCGGAGTAGTCGGTGGCCGCAACCCACAGGCGCAGGATGTCGGCGCCCAGGGTGTTGTTCACTTTCTCGGGTTCGATGGTGTTACCCAGCGACTTGGACATCTTGCGGCCGTTCTCGTCCACGGTGAAGCCGTGGGTGAGCAGCTCGCGGTACGGCGCGTGGCCGTCGATGGCGCAACCGGTCAGAAGCGAGGAGTGGAACCAGCCGCGGTGCTGGTCGGAGCCCTCGAGATACAGGTCGGCGCGCGGGCCGGTGGCGTGGCCGATGTTGTGGGAGCCGCGCAGCACGTGCCAGTGGGTGGTGCCGGAGTCGAACCACACGTCGAGGGTGTCGCTGATCTTGTCGTACTGGCCGGCTTCAGCGCCCAGCAGTTCGGCGGCGTCGAGCTTGAACCAGGCTTCGATGCCTTCTTTTTCGACGCGCTTGGCCACTTCTTCCATCAGCTCGACGGTGCGCGGGTGCAGCTCGCCGGTTTGCTTGTCGAGGAAGAACGGGATCGGTACGCCCCAGTTGCGCTGACGCGAGATGCACCAGTCCGGGCGGTTGGCGATCATCGAGTGCAGGCGCGCCTGGCCCCAGGCCGGGACGAACTTGGTGTCTTCGATGGCTTTGAGCGCGCGCTCGCGCAACGGCTCGCCGGTGCTCGGCTGCTTGTCCATGCCGACGAACCACTGCGCGGTGGCGCGGTAGATCAGCGGGGTCTTGTGGCGCCAGCAGTGCATGTAGCTGTGGCTGATGGTTTCGCTGTGCATCAGCGCGCCGACTTCGCTGAGCTTGTCGACGATGGCCGGGTTGGCCTTCCAGATGAACTGGCCGCCGAAGAACGGCAGCGATTCGACGTACACGCCGTTGCTCTGCACCGGAGTGAGAATGTCGTCGTTGACCATGCCGTAGCGCTTGCAGGTCACGAAGTCGTCTTCACCGTAGGCGGGCGCGGAGTGCACCACGCCGGTACCGGCGCCCAGCTCGACGTAGTCGGCCAGGTACACCGGCGACAGGCGGTCGTAGAACGGGTGGCGGAAGTTGATCAGCTCCAGGGCCGAACCCTGGGCGGTGGCGATGACGGTGCCTTCCAGCGCGTAGCGCTTCAGGCACGACTCGACCAGCTCCTGGGCCAGTACCAGCAGGCGCTCGCCGGTGTCGACCAGGGCGTAGGTGAACTCCGGGTGGATGTTCAGCGCCTGGTTGGCCGGGATGGTCCACGGGGTGGTGGTCCAGATCACAATGGCGGCAGGCTTGGCCAGCGAGGCCAGGCCGAAGGCGGCTGCGAGTTTGGCTTCATCGGCGACCGGGAAGGCGACGTCGATGGTCTGGGATTTCTTGTCGGCGTATTCGACTTCGGCTTCGGCCAGGGCCGAGCCGCAATCGAAGCACCAGTTCACAGGCTTGAGGCCCTTGAACACGAAGCCTTGCTTGACCATTTCGGCCAGGGCGCGGATTTCACCGGCCTCGTTGGCGAAGTCCATGGTCTTGTACGGGTTGGCCCAGTCACCCAGCACACCCAGGCGGATGAACTCGGTCTTCTGCCCTTCGATCTGCTCGGCGGCGTACTCGCGGCACAGCTCGCGGGTGCGGTCGGCGGTGAGGTGCTTGCCGTGGGTGACCTCGACCTTGTGCTCGATCGGCAGGCCGTGGCAGTCCCAGCCCGGGACGTACGGCGCGTCGAAGCCGGACAGGGTCTTCGAACGGACGATCATGTCCTTCAGAATTTTGTTCAGCGCATGACCGATGTGGATCTTGCCGTTGGCATAGGGCGGGCCGTCGTGCAGGACGAACTTCGGACGGTCCTTGCCAATTTCGCGCAGCTTCTGGTACAGGCCAATGCTGTCCCAGCGCTGCAGGATCTGCGGTTCGCGCTGAGGCAGGCCGGCCTTCATGGGGAAGGCGGTGTCCGGAAGGTTTAGCGTGGCTTTGTAGTCGGTCATTTCAGGCTCTTGGTTAGCGGTTGAGCGTGCCAATGTGCACGTGCGGCGGCGATATCCGCATCGATCGCCGACTTCAGCGCCTCCAGGGAGGCGAATCGCTGCTCTTCACGCAGCTTGTGGTGGAACTCCACCGTGAGGCGCCGGCCGTAAAGGTCGCCGGCAAAGTCCAGCAAGTGAATCTCGAGGTGCGGGCGGCCATCACCGGCAACGGTGGGACGCACGCCGATATTGCCGACACCCGGCCAGTGCTTGCCGTCGATCTCGATGCTGGCCAGGTAGACCCCGGACAGCGGCACGCGGCGGCGCTTGAGCTGGATGTTGGCGGTAGGGGTGCCGAGCTGGCGGGCCAGCTTCTGGCCGTGCAGCACGCGGCCGGTGATGCGGTACGGGCGGCCCAGCAGGTGTTCGGCGAGCTCGAAGTTGCCTTCGCTCAGAGCCTTGCGCACTTCGGTGCTGCTGACACGCAGGCCGTCCTGGATCACCGTGTTGGCGGCTTCGACGCTGAAGCCGAACTGCTTGCCGGCTTGGACCAGGTAGTCGAAGTCGCCGGCGCGGTCGCAGCCGAAGCGAAAATCATCGCCGACTTCGAGGTGGCGTACACCCAGGCCGTCGACCAGTACCGCCTTGACGAACTGTTCGGCGCTGAGGGTGCTCAGGCGCTGGTTGAACGACAGGCACAGCACCCGGTCGATGCCCTCGCCGGCCAGCAGCTCGACCTTGTCGCGCAGCCGCGCCAGGCGGGCCGGGGCGGTGTCGGGGGCGAAGTATTCGCGCGGCTGTGGCTCGAAGACCACCACGCAGGTGGGCAGGCCGAGTTCCTGGCCACGTTCACGCAGGCGCGCGAGTATCGCCTGGTGGCCACGGTGGACCCCGTCGAAGTTGCCAATGGTGGCGACACAGCCCCGGTGCTCGGGGCGCAGGTTGTGAAGACCTCGAACCAGCTGCATAACGCGCTTCTTGCTCATAAAGTGGCCGATTATAACCACACCCGGGCGCTGGCGACAGGCAGCAGCGCCACCGGTGGGCGTGGAAGCTGAAAAACCGACGCCTGGCCCAAGCCCGGCATCAGTGCAACGCGTTGCGAGCGAAATGCCGCGGGCGGAAACCGCACAGGTACAGGCAGCCGAAATAGGTGACCACGCCTGCACCGATCAAGGCGCCCAGGCGCAGGAAGCGCGCAAGCATGTTGCCCTGCTCCCAGGCCGGCATGTAATGCATGCCCAGCAACAGCACACCGGACATCAAGCCCACGGCCAGTATCAGCTTTAACAGAAACAGCAACCAGCCCGGCTGCGGCTGGAACAACTGCTGGCTGCGCAGCTTCCAGTACAGAAGGCCGGCGTTCAGGCAGGCGCCGAGGCTGATGGCCAGGGCCAGGCCGGCATGGGCCAGCGGGCCGATCAGGGCCAGGTTGAGCAGTTGCGTGCAGACCAGGGTGAACACGGCGATTTTCACCGGCGTGCGGATGTTCTGCTGGGCATAGAAGCCTGGGGCCAGCACCTTGACCAGGATGATCGCCAGCAGGCCCACCGAATAGGCAATCAATGCGCGCTGGGTCATGGCCGCGTCGAGGGCGGTGAACTTGCCGTACTGGAACAGCGCCACGGTCATGGGCTCGGCCAGAATTGCCATGGCCAGGGTGCAGGGCAGCACCAGCAGGAAGCACAGGCGCAGGCCCCAATCGAGGATGCGCGAATACTCTTCGCGGTCCTTGTTGGCGTAGGTCTTGGCCAGGGTCGGCAGCAGGATGGTGCCCAGGGCTACGCCCAGCACGCCGGAGGGCAGCTCCATCAGGCGGTCGGCGTAGTACATCCAGGATACCGAGCCTGCCACCAGGAACGAGGCGAAGATGGTGTTGATGATCAGCGAGATCTGGCTCACCGACACGCCGAGGATGGCCGGCAGCATCTGCTTGAGTACCCGCCATACACCGGTGTCGCGCAGGTTCAGGCGCGGCAGCACGAGCATACCGATCTTTTTCAGTGCCGGCAGTTGGTAAAGCAGCTGCGCCAGGCCACCGGCCAGCACACCCCAGCCCAGGGCCATGATCGGCGGGTTGAAGTACGGGGTCAGCAACACGGCGAAGGCGATCATCGCCACGTTGAGCAACGTAGGGGTGAAGGCCGGTACGGTGAAGCGGTTCCAGGTATTGAGGATGGCGCCGGCCAGCGAAGACAGCGAGATCAGCAATATATAAGGAAAGGTCACCCGCAACAGCGAGGTGGTCAGCTCGTATTTTTCGGCGCTGTTGACAAAGCCTGGCGCGGTGGCCCACACCACCCAGGGCGCGGCGAGGATGCCGATGACCGTCACCAGGGCCAGCACCAGGGTCAGCAGGCCGCTGATATAGGCGATGAAGGTGCGGGTGGCCTCTTCGCCCTGCTGGGTCTTGTACTCGGCCAGAATCGGCACGAAGGCCTGGGAGAACGCCCCTTCGGCAAAGATGCGGCGCAGCAGGTTGGGCAGTTTGAAGGCGATGAAGAAGGCGTCGGTGGCGACGCCGGCGCCGAAAACCCGGGCCAGGATGGTGTCGCGGACGAAGCCGAGCACCCGGGAAACCATGGTGATGGAGCTGACTGCAGCCAGGGATTTGAGCAGGTTCATCGAAAAGTTTCACGCCAGGGGCAGAGGGCGCTGCCAGTCGGCGCCCGAATGTGCGATACTCCCGCGCCTTCGCAGGGGTGCCAAAAATTCCCGAGTTTACAGGTCACGTGGCAGAAAGGAATCTTTCAGCTGTTTGACACCACCACTCGGCGGAACCCTGCAGGTGGCCTTGACATCCGCTCGACTCATCGGCATGATTCGCGGCCTATTTTGTTTGCTATTTACCTAAAGTCTTTCGAGGAGCTCGACGGTGGCCAACACACCTTCCGCCAAGAAACGTGCAAAACAGGCTGAGAAGCGTCGCAGCCACAACGCCAGCCTGCGTTCCATGGTCCGCACCTACATCAAGAATGTAGTTAAAGCCATCGACGCAAAAGACGCCGAAAAAGCGCAAGCCGCTTACGTTCTGGCTGTACCAGTAATCGACCGTATGGCCGACAAAGGTATCATCCACAAGAACAAAGCTGCTCGCCACAAAGGCCGTCTGAATGGCCACATCAAGGCGCTGAAAGAAGCTGCAGCTGCCTAAGCGACGCTTTAGTCGAAAAAACCGGCCCTAGGGTCGGTTTTTTTATGCCTGCGATTGGGTGGTTTGCCCTGGTGCCCGGCACGCTGGATAGGACTACTTGCCGCCAACGCTGTGGGAGCAGCAGCCTTGTAGCGCCCACTCGGGCCTCATCGCCGGCAAGCCGGCTCCTACAGGTGCGGCGCAGGCCTGAAGGTTATGTAGCCGCTCCTACAGAGGTAGGGCCGCATCGCATTACGGCCCTGCCCTTTTCATCACTTGCCGATCTGGATCTTCGGCGCCCACTGCAGCCAGGCTTCTTCAGGCTTGTCGAACAGGGCGAAGGTCTGCTGCGGCCGCGCCGGGTTGCCCATCTGCTCGCCATCGGGCGTGGCGAAAGCGATACCGCCGTCGATCAGCGTCTCCAGTGACTCGGTACGCACCGTGGCGCCCTTGAACAGCCCCCAGTCGAAGCCGAAGCCGCTGCTGTTCCAGAACCGGCTGCCGCCACGCACCAAGCCTGCATAGCGCGGCTCGATGAGGATGTGGATAAGTACCCGGTCAGCGGTTTGCCCCAACTCGAAGCCTGTGACCTTGCCTACCGCTACTTCACGGTAGGTGACTGGCACCCCGGGCTTGATAGAGCCACGCCGTGGCGCGCTAAGGGTCAGCGGCAGGCCGACTTCCTCGCCTTTTACCTCCGGTGCATCGGCCAGGGCGATGAAATCGCGCTGCGGGCCCTTGTCCTTGAGTGCCGGCAATACCTCCAGGTACTGGCCGCCGACCAGGGTGTCGAGGTTTTCGGTGCGCACCAGGCCGAACGCCGGCTTGACCACCCAGAACTGGGTGCCGGCGCGGGCGATACGGCTTTCTGCCTGGTTGATACGGGCTTTGAGCAGCACGGCCTGCAGGTCGGCGGTCAGGTCGACACTCTCGACACTGCCGACATCCAGGCCACGGAAACGGATCGGCGTGCCAGGCTTGAGGCCATCGGCGCGGTCGACGCGGATGGTCACCAAGGTGCCGCCGCGGTTGGCGGCTTCCTGGCTTTCGTGCAGGCGGAAGCGCGGAATGCGCCGCTTGAGCGGCACGTCGGGCCTTGGGGTGTCGAAGGCGATGCCGCCGTTCATCAGCGTCTGCAGCGACTCGCTCTTGACCTGAATACCTGACAGCCCGCCACTGAGGGTGATACCGCTGGCATTCCAGAAGCGCGTCGAGCCGTTGACCAGGTTGGCGTACTCCTTCTCGATGTGCACGCCGATGAGGATGCGCTTGCTGCTGTTGCGGGCGAACTGGTAGCTCTGCACGCTGCCCACGCGCACCTGGCGGTACATGACCGGGCTGCCGACCTCGAGCGAACCCAGGGCGTCGGCGAACAGCACCATGTGCAGGCCGGGCGCCTTGAGGTCCAGTGGCGGCGCCTTGGCCCGTGCCTCGAACTCACGTTGTGGCTTGGCATTGCGCTCGCCCGGGCGGATGGCAATGTAGTTGCCCTTGACCAACGCCTCCAGGCCGGTGATGCCGGCCAGCGAGATGGACGGCTTGACCACCCAGAACTGGGTGCCTTCGACCAGGTAGTCCTCGGCCAGCGGGTCCAGGGTCAGTTCACCGGTTGCGCTGGAGAGGTCGCCTTCGACCTTGAGGTCCTTGAGCGTACCGATCTGGATACCTTTATAGAGCACCGGCGTGCGGCCCTTCTGCAGGCCGTCGAAGTCGCTGAACCTGACCTTGACGCGAATGCCCGCCTGGGCGGCATCGAAGTCTTCGTACAGGCGGAACGGCAGGCTCGGGTCGGTCGGCGGGCTGTCCTTGCGGTTTTCCGGGGTGGCGAAAGCGATACCGCCGGCGACGATGCTCGACAGCGATTCGGTGCGCACCTTGACGCCGGACAGGTCGGCATCGATGCTCACCCCACTGGCATTCCAGAAGCGCGTGTGCTTGCGCACGAGGGTTGCATAAGCAGGGGCGATGAACACCTTCACCTCAACGGTGCTCTGGTCATCGGAGAGACGATAGCTTTTCACCCGGCCGACCTGGATCTGCTTGTAGAACACCGGGCTATCGCGGTTCAGCGAACCCAGGCGCTCGGCCTTGAGGGTCAGGTGCAGGCCAGGCTCGGTATCGGATAACGGCGGGGCCTCCTTCAACGCGGTGAAGCGCTTGGTGGGCTCGCCCTCCCCTGGGTCCACGGCAATGTAGTTGCCCGACACCAGCGTCTCGAGCCCGGTGATACCGGCCAGGCTGACGCTGGGCTTGACCAGCCAGAAGCGCGTGCCCTTGGTCAGGTGCGGCTCGGCCTCCTTGCGCATCTCGATGGTGGCGATGACGCCGCGGGTGTCACCCTTGTTGTCCAGCACCAGGCCGGTCACCTTGCCTACCGACATGCCCTTGAAGATGACCTCGGTCTTGTTGGCGACGATGCCCTCACCGGTCTCGAAGCGCACCTGGATCTCGACACCGGCGTCACGGTAGGCCTGCCATGCCAGCCAGCCACCGATCGCCAGGGCGATCAGCGGCAGGATCCAGATGGCCGACCAGTTGGAAGCGGGGCGGGTTTTAGCCGTAGGCAGGTCACTCATGGTCGTCATCCGACTCCGTGTTGTCCCAGATCAGTCGGGGATCGAAAGTTAAGGCTGCGAGCATCGTCAGGATCACCACGGTGGCGAAGGCGACGGCGCCCAGGTTGGCTTCGACACTGGCGATACGGCCGAAATTCACCACCGCCACCAAAATGGCGATGACGAAAATGTCGAGCATCGACCAGCGCCCGATGAACTCGATGAAACGGTACATCCAGATACGCTGACGGGCCGACAGCGGCTGGCGGCGCTGCACCGAGTAGAGCAACAGGCCGATGCCCACCAGCTTGAAGGTGGGCACCAGAATACTGGCGATGAACACCACGGCGGCGATGGGCAGCATGCCGTGCTTCATCAGAGTGATGACACCCGACATGATGGTGTCCGGGCTACCCTGGCCCAGCGCGCTGACCGTCATGATCGGCAGAACGTTGGCCGGGATATACAGGACCATCGCCGTGAGCAGCAAGGCCCAGGTGCGCACGATACTGTTGGGGCGGCGCTCGTGAACCACGGCGCCGCAGCGGGTGCAGGTCTGGGAGTCGCTGTATTGCTCACGGCGGTTGAGCTCATGGCATTCGCCACAGACCAGAATGCCCGCATCAATCGCCCGCATGGACATCCTCCCCGGACAACGCCACCCAGATCTGGTGGGGCGACATCACCACCTCCAGCCAAACCTGGACCAGCAACAGGCTGATGAAGCAGAACAGGCCAAGGCCAATGCTCAGTTCGGCCAGGTCGACCAGCTTGACGATGGCCACCAGCACGCCCATGAAGTAGACCTCGAGCATGCCCCACTCACGCAGGTGGTGGTAGATACGATAGATCAGCAAGCCGTAGCTGCGGCCGATATCCAGGCGGATGCTCAGCAGCACGGCGAGCTGGCAGAGCAGCTTGAGCAGGGGGACGGCCATGCTGCACAGGAACACCACCACGGCGATGCCGCGCATTTCGGAGTCGTACAGGCCGAGCACGCCGCTCCAGACGGTGTCGTCGGAGGTCTGGCCGAGCAGGTGCAACTGCATGATCGGCAGGAAGTTGGCTGGCACATAAAGCAAAAGTGCGGTCAGCACCAGGGCCAGGCTGCGATTGACGAGGTTGTGCCGGTGGGCGTAGAGCTCGTAGCCGCAGCGTGGGCACAGGGCCTTCTCGTCGTTTTGCAGGGTGGCCTTGCGCATCAGCAAGTCGCATTCATGGCAGGCGATGAGTTCGTCCAGCGGCAGCTGTGCCAGTGCTTCGGGGTCGGCTGGGTTGGGCATAGGAAAGTTCTGAAAGAAAGCGTGGGCTCTATTCTAGTGTTCCAGCTCGAAATGTGGGAGGTGGGTGTGGCGCTGCTTGCCGGCGATGGGGCTGTGTATTGCCCGCGCTGGCCTCATCGCCGGCAAGCCGGCTCCTACAGGGATCTTTTTCGAGCCCAAAGACAAAACCCCTACCTGCATGCGCAGATAGGGGTTTTGCGAAATGAATCTTGACGATGACCTACTCTCACATGGGGAAACCCCACACTACC